>JASFLF010000648.1:0-3156 GCA_050118235.1 Gammaproteobacteria bacterium
ACAATATTTACCCGGAAACCTGCCGGGGTAAAGGATTTACCCGATCCCCTCACGCCATTCGTGTGCTAACCGAATTTCAGGATATTCAGTTGGACGATCTCGTCCAAGGCGTTTATTCACACAATATCCGCCAACATGTGGGCGACTTTGTGGTGAAGCGCGTGGATGGTTATTATGCGTATCAATTGGCGGTAGTGATCGATGATGCCGAACAAAATATCACTGAAATCGTACGGGGATCGGACTTGTTGGATAACACCCCACGACAGATTTATTTGCAGCAACTTTTAGATTACCCCCAGCCACAATATGTACATATTCCCATTGCCACTAAAAATGGCGATAAAATGAGCAAACAAACCAAAGCGCCTCCTGTTAGATTTAGCAATCCGGTGGAAACCGGGGTACAAGTGCTAAGATTTTTAGGCCAAAACATTCCCGACCAGTGGCAGTGGGCCAGCATTGAGGAATTATGGCTATGGGCGATAGGCCACTGGGACTTGTCAGCTGTGCCCAAGGTGCTTTCCCGGGAACATACTGAGTACACTCAAAAACCAAAATAAACTTAGCCTCTAAGGCTCCAATATAAGGCTCCAATATAAGGCTCCGGCATAAGACTGAAGTATATTGATATCCGCCGCCCCTTTGTTACCATACGCCATTACCCAGATAAAAACCCAGGGGAGAGGTTATGGCAAACGAAAATATCCAATCGATACTACAAGAAGAACGGCAATTCCCACCCGCCGATGAATTCATTGCTAAAGCTCGTATTAAGCAAGCTGAGCTTGAAAAACTGAATCAACACGCCAGTGAAGACTATGAAGCTTTCTGGGGCGACCTCGCCCGCGAAGAGATCACCTGGCATAGCCCGTTTAATGCCATATTGGACTCTTCCAACGCCCCCCATTTCAAATGGTTTCATGATGGCAAATTGAATGTATCGTATAACTGCCTGGACCGCCATTTAGGCGATAAAGGCGATAAAACGGCTATTATTTTCGAAGGTGAACAAGGTGATATTGAACACATCACCTATAACGAATTGCATAAACAGGTTTGCCAGTTCGCCAACGGCCTCAAAGCCCTGGGTATTAAAAACGGCGACCGGGTGGTTATCTATATGCCTATGGTGCCGGAAGCTGCCATTGCCATGCAGGCTTGCGCCCGCATTGGCGCCATTCACTCGGTGGTTTTCGGTGGATTCTCCGCCGAATCTCTGAAAGACCGCATTGAAGATGCCGGCGCGGTAATGTTGATCACGGCCGATGGAGGCCATCGCGGTGGCAAGATTGTGGAATTGAAAACCGCTGCCGACAAGGCTTTGCATGATGGCTGCGCCACTATTGACAAGGTAATAGTATTACAGCGCACCAAACACGAGGTTACCATGCAAGCTGGCCGTGATATCACCTGGGACGAAGTCATGGCCGAACAAGCCACTACCTGCGAGCCGGAGTGGGTTGACGCCGAGCACCCATTGTTTTTGCTTTACACATCCGGTTCCACCGGAAAACCTAAAGGCATACAACACTCTACGGCCGGATATCTCCTCAACTGTATTGTCACTATGAAATGGGTGTTTGATATCAATGATAATGATATTTTTTGGTGTACCGCCGATGTGGGTTGGATCACCGGCCATAGTTATATAACCTATGGGCCGCTGGCAACAGGTTCTACTATGCTCATGTATGAAGGTGCGCCGTCGGTTCCTGACTTCGGCCGTTTTTGGAAAATCTGCCAGGATCACAAAGTCACGATATTTTATACCGCGCCCACAGCCATCCGCGCTTTAATGAAGCAAGGCGACCACCTGCCTGACAAGTACGATTTATCCAGTCTGCGCTTATTGGGCACCGTAGGCGAACCCATAAATCCGGAAGCTTGGATGTGGTACCACCGCACCATCGGCAAAGAACGCTGCCCTATTGTCGATACCTGGTGGCAAACCGAAACCGGTGCCCATATGATTGCTCCCATACCGGGCGCAATGGCCACCAAACCGGGTTCTTGCACCCGCCCTTTACCCGGCATCGAAGCGGATATCGTGGATGACGACGGCAACAGCATCACCACAGCCAATCAAGGTGGTTATCTCGTGATTAAAAAGCCTTGGCCATCGATGGTGCGAACTATCTGGGGCGATGATCAACGCTACCAAGACACCTACTGGGGTAAGTTTAAAGGTAAGTATTATTTGGCCGGTGATAGCGCCAGACGTGATGAGGACGGCTATTTCTGGATCATGGGCCGCATCGACGATGTGTTAAATGTCTCGGGTCATCGGCTAGGCACGATGGAAATCGAATCCGCCCTGGTAGCCAATCCCAAAGTGGCGGAAGCCGCTGTGGTGGGAAGACCCGATGAAATTAAAGGCGAAGGAATATTTGCTTTTGTGGTACTTAAAGGCCAACGCCCTGGCGGCGGAATCAATGAAGATCTGACCAAAGAGCTGCGAGCCTGGGTCGGTGAACAAATTGGCCCCATCGCCAAACCTGATGAAATCCGCTATGCGGACAACTTACCCAAGACGCGCTCCGGGAAAATCATGCGCCGCTTGTTGCGCTCCATCGCCAATGGCGAAGCAATCACCCAAGACACCTCGACCTTGGAAAACGAGTCCATTCTGCTGCAACTGCAAGGCAAGGAATAATTCAAGTTTCGAACGTATTGAAGCACTGGATTAAGCCACCAGTATCGATTTAACCACTAAGCGCACGAAGGAAAAGCAATATTGTTTAATTGTCTTCTTCGTGCGCTTCGTGGTTAATACTTTTAACCCATATAGTTGGGTAGTCCATTCGGTGTTCGAAGGTATCCGTATCCTGATCAGCCTTCCTCGCTTGATCCGGTCAAATCCGTGAAATAGACTTCTATTTCCAACTCCCCGACGAACAACGCTTCAATATTCATTTTATTTTCTTCAAACTGCACATCGAAACCGTTTTGAGCTTGCGGGTTGATGGCTTCAAAACTCAGCTTACCTTGCGGAAAAGTAACATCCATGGTCACACGCATGGGGTAATAACCGTCGAGAAATTTGCGCAAAAACGGTCCGTTGCGCATGCTATAGCTGCCGTTGAAATTGGAATACAGTGATTTAACTTCGGCGTGAATACACAATGTAGCGTTTGCGCCAATGTTCTCCAACTG
>JASFLF010000649.1:0-3149 GCA_050118235.1 Gammaproteobacteria bacterium
CAGATTACAGTTTTGCTTTTACACTTAATTAAATCATAATAATTCGATTGTTAGATCCGACGTGGTGTGTGTCATTCTAAAAATCTAAAATAACGATTATCGTTGTGGTTCGCGTATTTAAACAATACATCCCATTGTCTTTTGTTGCTCTGGCATTGATTGAATCAGCCGTCCTGTTTTTTGCTGTGTACGCCGGTATTGCAATTTGGAAGTCTGCGTTTCCTGGATTTTCGCCCGAACTATTGACGCCGCAATACTGGAAAAGCATCGTTTTTCTAATCATCATAAATTTAAGTCTAGTGGCGATGGGATTATACCAGCGCCGCTTTCGCTATGGTATGGCTGGAATTATATTGCGCATTAGTTCGGCTTTCGTTCTAGCCGCTGTAGCGATTAGTTTAGTATTTTACCTCGTACCCGCATTGTTTTTAGACCGAGGACCGTTAACCGTCGCGTTGGTTGTCGCATTTATTTCGGTAACCTTGATCAGAACGGGATTCCTAAAGACTGTGGATCAGAGTATTTTAAAGCGACGCATTCTCGTACTCGGCGCCGGTGACCGGGCGAGTCAGATATCGAAAAACTTACGCAGGGCCACAGATCAACGCGGATTCACCATTGTGGGCTATGTGCACGTGCGTGGCGAACACGATGTGGTGGACGAAAATCTTATTATTCGCCCTGATGTGCCATTGCTCACATTAGCCTCTCAATTGCAGATTGACGAAATCGTGGTGGCGGTGGGAGAGCGGCGAAGAAGGAGTTTCCCGGTACATGAATTGCTGGATTGTAAATTGAGTGGAATAGATGTGATTGATTTACTCCAATTTTTCGAAAGAGAAGTTGGTAAAATCAAACTGGATATTCTCAATCCCAGCTGGTTGATTTTCTCCGATGGATTTGACCAGAGCGAGATTCAGGCTGCGATGAAAAGAGTTTTTGATATTGCTATGGCTCTTATATTGTTTCTAATTGCATGGCCGGCAATGATTCTGGTCGCTTTAGCGATATTAATCGAAGCTAAAGGCCGTGGGCCGATATTTTATAAGCAAGTGCGGGTTGGTCAACACTGGAAATTGTTTAGTGTGATCAAATTTCGCAGTATGAGGGTGGATGCGGAAAAAAATGGCATTCAATGGGCCCAGAAAAAAGATAGCCGTGTTACTAAAGTAGGGGAGTTTATCCGCAAAGTGCGATTGGACGAGCTGCCACAAATTTTCAATGTGCTCAAAGGAGACATGAGTTTTGTGGGGCCAAGACCGGAACGGCCCGAGTTTGTGACCGACCTCACCGAAAAAATTCCGTATTTTGCGGAAAGACATCGAGTTAAGCCGGGAATTACCGGTTGGGCACAGATATGTTATCCCTACGGGGCGTCCGAAAAGGATTCTTTGGAAAAATTGCAGTATGATTTGTTTTATATTAAAAACTATAGTTTATTTTTAGATATGGTGATTATTCTTCAGACTGCACATGAAGTCACCTGGGGTAAAGGGGGCAGGTAATATTCGTTGATTATATTTTTCTTCCAAGCAATTTATATGAATACCCGCCATGGAATTGATAGCCACTAGCGGATATCTTCTTTGTTCGTTTTCTTATTTAACCTTGGCGATCATATTGCGATCCAGCTGGCAAGGTAAAATTCAAGGCGCATTAATTATTTTCACATCCATCGCTACCATGATATGGGGCGCTATTTCAGCAAAAAGCTTTTATTTCCAAACCTTTGACTGGCTTTTTTATGTAGGTGATTTGCTCCGTGATGGATTTTGGATTGCGTTTTTGCAGGTGTTGATCACGGTGCGTGCTGACCAACCTGGTAGGAAATCTATCACGAGAACGGTTGGTTTAGTCACTAGCGCCATAATTCTCGTTATGTTGGTTTTTGTGGCCTATTCGCCAGGAACTATCAGTTTTAAGCCAAATTTTGTTTTTCAAATAGAGATAATTTGCTTGTTACTACTAAGCATCATAGGTCTCATTTCGATCGAACAATTATTCAGAAACACACCTATAGATCAGCGCTGGGCAATTAAGTATTTTTGTCTCGGTGTCGGCGGATTGTTCGCCTATGATTTTTATTTGTACTCCGACGCTTTGTTATTTAACCGAATCGATGTAAGTTTTTTAGCGGCGCGAGGTTATATCAATGCATTGATAGTCCCGCTTATTGTTATCTCCGCAGCGCGAAATCCAGATTGGACGCTGCCCGTGCATGTCTCGAGAAAGTTTGTGTTTCATAGCGCCTCGTTGATTGGAGCGGGGGTTTATTTGATTGCCATGGCGGCCGGTGGCTATTACATAAAAGTATATGGAGGAGATTGGGGGGCGATCGCACAAGCGATTTTTCTATTCGGTGCCATCGTATTGCTCGCCATGCTAATGTTTTCCGGCAATGTCAGAGCGAAAATTAAAATATTTTTGGCGCAAAACTTTTTCAATTACAAATATGACTACCGTCAAGAATGGTTGCGCCTTATCGGAAGCATGTCGGAAGAGCACAGTAGCCGGCGAATCAGAGATAACGCCATAAAAGCCATCGCAAATATTGTAGAAAGTCCTGCTGGTATACTATGGTTTAAAGAGCGAAACGGCAATTATCGGCAGTCGGCTAGCTGGAACATGGAAGTTCAACATGAATGGGAATCGGGAAGCAGCAATTTTGTGAAATTCCTGCAGTCCAAAGAGTGGGTGATTGATATACAAGAATATAACAATATCCCGGAATTGTACGATAACCTGGATTTGCCAGGCTGGATCAAGCAGCTGAGCCATGCATGGTTAGTAGTGCCTCTGATGCATCAAGCGGAATTATGGGGATTTGCTGTGTTATCTTTACCTCGTGTAAAACAGACCATCAATTGGGAGGATCGTGAATTATTGTTGACTGTGGGGCGGCAAATAACCAGTTATATTGCGCTATTACAAGCCAATGACGAATTATATGAAGCACAGCAGTTTGAAGCATTTAATAGGCTGTCAGCCTATGTTGTGCATGATTTAAAAAATATTGTCGCACAGCTATCTTTGGTAGTGGCCAATGCTGTAAAACACAAACATAATCCGGCATTTATGGATGACGCAATAGTAACCGTTGACAATGCAAGCCGGAAAATGACTAAGCTGTTGGCGCACCTGCGAAAAGG
>JASFLF010000650.1:0-3146 GCA_050118235.1 Gammaproteobacteria bacterium
GTGGATGCCTACCAGCTTCAACACAGCGACTTGGCCCATGATAAAAAACAAATGGAGAGTGTACGCAAGTTGTTGCTCGCCGTAGCCGAAGACTTGCGAGTGGTGTTGATCAAATTGGCCGAGCGGCTGCACATTATGCGCAACGTCAAGTCCGTATCCGAAACAGTCCGGGAGCAATTGGCCCAGGAGACTATGGACATATTCGCTCCGTTGGCGAGCCGGTTGGGCATTTGGCAAATCAAATGGGAATTGGAGGATTTGTCTTTTCGCTACCTGCAGACCGATGCTTACCAAAAAGTGGCGAAAATGCTCGATGAAAAACGCATCGACCGGGAAAAATATATTGCCAATGTCATTGATACGCTAAAAACGGAGTTGGAAAACGCCGGTATTCACGCCGAAGTCAGCGGCCGGCCCAAGCACATTTACAGTATCTGGCGCAAAATGCAGCGCAAAGGTGTGGGATTCCAGGATTTGTTCGATGTTAGAGCGACGCGGATTCTGGTGAACAACCTCGCCGAGTGCTATGCCGCATTGGGCATTGTGCACAGCAAATGGCGGCCGATCAAAAGCGAGTTTGACGACTACATCGCCAGCCCCAAGGAAAACCAATATCAGTCGCTGCATACGGCTGTGATTGGCCCCGATGATAAAACCATTGAAATTCAAATTCGCACCCGGGATATGCACGAACATTGTGAATACGGGATCGCGGCGCACTGGGGCTATAAGGAAGGCGGCAAACAAGACATTAAACTCACCGAAAAAATCGCCTGGCTGCGGCAAATCCTGGAGTTTGACGAAGAAGAGGCCGATTCGGGGGATTTTATCGACCATTTTAAATCCGAAGTGTTTGCCGACCGGGTTTATGTATTAACGCCTCAGGGCAAAGTGGTCGATTTGCCCAGAGGTTCAACGGCACTGGATTTTGCTTATCACATCCACACCGAGGTGGGAAACCATTTCTGCGGCGCCAAGGCCGACGGTAAAATTATCCCCATCGGTTATGCACTGCAAAACGGCCAAACCATTGAGATTTTAACGTCTAAACACAGCAGCCCCAGCCGCGATTGGTTAAATCCCCAATTAGGCTATATAAAAAGTTCGCGAACCCGGGCCAAAGTCAGAACCTGGTTTAAACAACTGGACCACGACCGCAACGTCGAGGACGGGCGCGCCTTGATTGAGCGGGAATTGCATCGCTTAGGCATTCCCAAGCCCGACTATGCTTTACTGCTAAAGCGATATCACGCCACTAAAGTGGAAGATTTGTATGCGGCTTTAGGCCGGGGGGAAATTACTACGGTGCAAATCTCCAGTGCACTGCAAGATCAAATTCTCCCGCCTCACCGCACCGATAAGCCGTCCTCCACGGTGTCGTATTTGCGAAAACCCACTGCCGGGCTGGGCGCACCCACCGGCATGCAAATTATGGGGGTAGGCGATTTAATGAGCCGCCTGGCGCAATGTTGCAAACCGCTTCCCTACGACGAAATCACCGGTTATATTACCCGCGGCAAGGGCGTCACCGTGCATAAAAACAACTGCCCCAATCTATTGCGTCTGCGCGCCACGGAGAAAGAACGTTTGGTGGCTGTGTCCTGGGGGGAGTCCTCAAAAGATATTTATCCGGTGGATATTGTCATTCGGGCATTCGATCGCCAAGGCCTGCTTAACGATATCACCAATGTGTTATCCAATGAGAGGTTGAATGTCGTCGGCGTGAACACCCACACCGACAAAAAGTCGCACATCGCCAATATGGTGTTTTCACTGGAAGTCAATGATATTAGCCAGCTGAGTCAAGCCCTGGTAAAAATCGAACAATTGCCCAATATAATGGAAGTGGCGCGAAAATCCTCTAGTTGATTTGACGGATTGACTCGCAGAGCCAATACTTATTCCAATCCAGGACAGCGATTATCTATGATACGGACTCTCTTCAGACGCTTGTTTCTTGGCCGGTATCGGGATGTATTGTTGATATGCTGCTGCATAAGTCTGCCAAACGCGTTATGGGGGGCGTCAGTGGATTCCGACAATGACGGTCTATCTGATATCGAAGAGGCAAAGATTTATAAAACGGATTCGCAACTGGCTGACACGGATACCGATGGTCTGCCGGATGGACAGGAAATTGCCGAATATTTCACCGATCCCTTGTTGACTGACACCGACGGGGATGGTTTTTTAGATGGCGTGGAAGCCCGCAATAACAGCGATCCCACCGATTCGGAAAGTATTCCACAAAGCGATGATTTAGACGGCGATGGCATTCCCAACAAGGAAGAAACAGAGCAGTATAAAACTGATCCTCAAAGAGTAGATAGCGATTTTGACGGGTTGACAGATAGTCAGGAAATTGACGTTTATTTCACCAATCCCATCGCGGTTGATACCGATGGCGACAAGTTTTGGGACGGCGAAGAGGTCAAAGCAAACACCGATCCGGCAAATGCGGAGAGTCATCCCAAATAAAATGGCTTTTTGTACTCGTCAGCGCGTGCAATAAACCGCCCAAATCCGCTAAGATATGGCCTTGGGGATGAATAAGTATAAAATTCGTACATAATGATACTGCTGTATCATTATCATTGTACAATTGTCGTTTGTATGAATCTTGAAGAAGTCCCTCGCAATAAACCATTTTCAATAAAGTAATCAAACACACTCACAACAAGAAATTAAATAATAAAACAAAGACTTAAAAAAAATGACGAGACCAAACAGCTATTCTTTCGAAGATTTATTGCGCTGCGGACGTGGGGAATTGTTCGGCCCAGGCAATCCGCAACTTCCTCTGCCTCCCATGTTGATGTTAGACCGTATAGTCGATATTTCGGAAGACGGGGGCAAGCAGGGTAAAGGCGGTATCATCGCCGAACTCGATATAAAACCGGAGTTATGGTTTTTTGATTGCCATTTTGAGGGCGATCCTGTTATGCCAGGTTGCCTGGGGCTGGACGCGATGTGGCAATTGGTGGGATTTTATTTGGGCTGGATCGGTGGCGAGGGGCGCGGTCGCGCCTTAGGTGCGGGTGAGATAAAATTTACCGGTCAGGTGACACCGAAAAACAGCATGGTAACCTATCGCATAAATATGAAGCGCGTGATTATGCGAAAACTGGTTATGGGCATCGCAGATG
>JASFLF010000651.1:0-3144 GCA_050118235.1 Gammaproteobacteria bacterium
CCACATAGACAATCCCGGACTCATCCAGTTTGGATAGCGCACTTTCCCCCACATTGGGAATATCACTGGTGATCTCTTCAGCGCCCAACTTGGTGTCACGCGCCATGCAGGTGAGCTCTTCAATGTGGATAGTGGTATAACGGTCTTCCTGCACCACCCGTTCGGAAATCAAGATGGAGTCCTCGAAGTTGTAGCCGTTCCAGGGCATAAACGCCACCAACATATTTTGCCCTAACGCCAGTTCACCCATGTCGGTGCTGGGGCCGTCCGCCAATGCATCGCCTCGCGCCACTTTATCTCCGGGCTTCACCAGGGGTTTTTGGTTAATACAGGTGTTCTGGTTGGAACGGGTGTATTTGGTCAGACTATAAATATCCACACCAGGCTCACCGGCGGACGTTTCTTCGTCATTCACCCGCACCACGATGCGGCTGGCATCCACGCTATCGACGATACCGCCGCGTCTAGCCTGCACCGTTACCCCGGAGTCCATGGCCACAGCGCGTTCTATACCGGTACCGACTACCGGTTTATCCGCGACTAGTGTAGGTACGGCTTGACGTTGCATGTTGGAACCCATCAAAGCGCGGTTCGCGTCGTCATGCTCCAGAAACGGTATTAATGCCGCCGCCACCGACACGATTTGCCGCGGTGATACGTCGACATAATCCACTCTATCGGGTGTAGACATGGTAAATTCGTTTTGGTGACGGCAGGATACCAAGCTGTCGGACAAACGCCCCTTCTCATCGATAGTGGCGTTGGCTTGCGCGACCACGTATTGTCCCTCTTCAATGGCGGACAAATATTCGATCTGGTCGGTCACCACGCCATCGACCACTTTGCGGTAGGGTGTCTCCAGAAATCCATAATCGTTGGTGCGCGCATACACAGCCAGGGAATTGATCAGACCGATATTCGGACCCTCAGGCGTTTCGATAGGACAGACCCGACCGTAGTGCGTAGGATGAACGTCGCGCACCTCAAACCCGGCGCGCTCGCGCGTCAAACCACCGGGGCCTAAGGCCGACACCCGGCGTTTATGCGTAATCTCGGACAATGGATTGTTTTGGTCCATAAATTGAGACAACTGGCTGGAACCAAAGAACTCTTTGATGGCGGCCGATACGGGCTTGGCGTTGATCAGCTCTTGCGGCATTAAGCCTTCGCTTTCCGCCAGGCTTAAGCGCTCCTTGACGGCACGCTCCACCCGCACCAAACCCACGCGAAATTGGTTTTCCGCCATCTCGCCCACGGATCGTACCCGGCGATTGCCCAGATGGTCGATGTCGTCCACAAAGCCATTGCCGTTACGAATATCGATTAAGTTCTTCAATACATTAACGATGTCATCCTTGTCCAATATCCCTTGATCCATCTTCTGATCACCCATACCCAGTCGGCGGTTGAATTTCATTCGACCAACGGCGGATAAGTCATAACGCTCGGTGTTGAAAAACAGGTTTTCGAACAAGGTTTGCGCCGCTTCTTTGGTGGGCGGCTCGCCCGGGCGCATCATACGGTAAATTTCCACTTGCGCTTCCAATTCATTGCGGGTGGTGTCCAAGCGCAGTGTATCGGAAATGAACGGGCCTTGATTTAAATCATTGGTGTAAATCGTGGAGATTTTTTTCACACCGGCCTTGAGGATGTTTTCCATCAATTCCGGGGTCAGCTCATCGTTAGCGTTGGCGATAATCTCACCACTGCTTTCATCCACAATGTCGTGGGCCAGGGCTTCACCGTGCAAATAGTCCAGCGGCACAGCCAGATTTTTTACCCCGGCTTGTTCCAGTTCACGGATGTGACGCGCGGTAATACGACGGCCTTTTTCCACAATGACCTTGTTTTTGACTTTGATATCAAATTCAGCGGACTCGCCCCGCAAACGTTCCGGTATCAATTCCAGTTTGGCGCCGTCTTTCTCTAATGTGAAAGAATCGGTTTGGAAAAACATTTCAAGCACTTGGTTATCGTCAAAGCCCAGGGCGTGCAATATTACCGTAGCAGGCAATTTCCGCCGCCGGTCGATACGCACAAATACGCTGTCTTTGGGATCGAACTCAAAATCCAACCAACTGCCGCGGTAAGGAATGACTTGAGCGTGGTACAGTAATTTACCGGAAGAATGGGTTTTACCCTTGTCATGATCGAAAAACACGCCTGGTGAACGGTGTAACTGCGATACGATGACCCGCTCGGTGCCGTTGATCACAAACGTGCCGGTATCGGTCATGAGCGGCATTTCACCCATGTAGATTTCTTGTTCTTTGATGTCTTTAACAGGCTTTGGCGTGGCTTTGGAATCTTTATCGTAAATCACCAAGCGGGTGGTAACACGCAACGGCGCGGCATAGGTCAAGCCCCGCAATTGGCATTCCTTGACATTAAATGTGGGAGAACCCAGGCGATAGTTAACATATTCCAACGCGGCATTGCCAGAATAGCTCACGATGGGAAACACGCTTTTCAGCGCCCCGTGTAAGCCTTCATCCTTGCGTTTGTTTTCCGGAACGTCCGCCTGCAAAAATTTTCGGTAAGAGTCCACCTGAATAGCTAATAAATACGGCACGTCCATCACGCTGGGAAACTTGCCAAAATCCTTGCGAATGCGCTTTTTTTCTGTAAAGGAATAGGTCATTTGCGATCCTCTGTTAGTCAGTCACACTAAGATATAGTCACGACCCTGAAAAAGAACAAACACCAAAAGGCCGGCGGCTCTAGGCCACCAGCCTTGTGGTGCAATTTTGTATTGTGCTGGACTCTGTGGTAATAATCTTCAGTCTAGACCAAAAAGTTAATATACGGAAGCACCAGCCCAATAAAAAGCTCGATAAAAGTTGTTGCAATACCAAATGAGTCAGCAACCTCAGTTTTTTACCTAAGTTTTTAACGTCAACCTAGGTTATTTCAACTCAACTTTAGCGCCGGCTTCTTCCAGTTGCTTCTTGAGACCTTCCGCTTCGTCTTTAGATGCCGCTTCTTTCACCGTTGAAGGGGCACCTTCCACCATTTCCTTGGCTTCTTTCAAGCCAAGACCGGTGATAGCGCGAACCGCTTTAATAACACCCACTTTATTGTCACCAAAGCTCGCCAATACGACGTCGAACTCGGTTTGCTCTTCAGCAGCGGCGGCGGCTTCTC
>JASFLF010000652.1:0-3144 GCA_050118235.1 Gammaproteobacteria bacterium
TACTCCCACGCTGCAATTTGTCGATGACAAAGGCCAGGAACTGGTGCCTAAGCTCATTGGCTACCAAGGCACGGATTTTTTTTCTGCCTATTTGGATTCGGCCATCACCGGTTCCAAGGAGCTTTTATTGAAACGTTAGATAATTCAACTGGAAAGTTGTTTTAACAGCTTGCGAATGCCGGTCATGTGGCGCCGGCTGACTTCCAACGCGGTATTCTGGCCGCGGAGTTTTACCACCCATTGACCGCTGGGCAGCTTTTCCAGCGCATCCATATACGCTTTGGCAACTAATGCGTTTCGGTGAATACGCACAAAGCGGTCGCCGAATTCCTCTTCCAGCGATTTTAAGGACTCATCGATCAGCACTTCACCGTCTTGATAACGTACCGTGGTGTATTTTTGCTCGGCTTGAAAAAAGAAAATGTCTTCAATGGGCACCAGCCGAATATTACCGCTGATTTGGGCGCTGATGTGGGTGCGGGAATGGTCGGTTTCGTCGTCGTGCCCCAATTCCACCAGTTGGGCCCGGTTGATTTTACGGGCTTTCTGGATGGCTTGTTCCAGTCGTTCCCGGCGTATGGGTTTTAATACATAGTCCACCGCGTGGCTGCCAAACGCCGCCAAGGCGTGCTCGCTGAATGCTGTGGTAAAAATGATGGCCGGGGGATTGTCCAGATTGGATAAGTGTAATGCCGCTTCCAGACCGTCCATTTGAGGCATGCGAATATCCAGCAGAATCAAATCCGGCTTGAGATCACCGGATTGGATCAACACTTCTTTGCCGTTGGTGGCTTCACCGACAATATCGTGATAGCCCATATCTTCGATGATACGGCGCAGTCGGGAGCGCGCCAAAGGCTCATCATCTGCAATTAATATTTTCATTGTCGCGCGCTAATATAAGGAAACTGTAAGGTTAATTCGTACATAGCATCGACCTTTCTCGCCAATAATTTACCCTTATTTCCGTAATATGCGGCCAAGCGCATACGAATATTTTCCTGTGCCATTTTATTGCTCACCCGTTCCTTGGGGGGCGTGTAAGCGGGTACCGGGTTGGTAACGGTAATAGTAATCAGTTGCTTGTCTTTTTTTCCACTGCCTACGTTAGCTCCTGAAATGGTTCCGGCGACGGTGATGGTGCCTCCTTCGGGTATGTGTTCAATGCCGTGGTAAATGGCGTTTTCCACCAATGGCTGGATCGTCAGCTGTGGAATCAACGCATCCATGGGCACGGTATCCACGGCCCATTCCACTTGCAAGCGGCTGCCCAGGCGCAGTTTTTCGATGTGCAAATAACGCCGCGCCAGGTTCCATTCTTCTTTCAGCTGCACTTCATAGCTGGCGTTGGCTAACGTACCTCGGAACAAATCCGCCAAATCGATGGTAGCTTCCTCGGCCAATTCCGGCTGGGTGGTGGTCAGGCTGGCGATGGTGTTCAAACTGTTGAATAAAAAATGCGGCCGGATGCGTGATTGTAGTGCTTGGATACGGGCTTGGGACTTGGCTTCCAGGTTGCGGCTGTATTGGTGTTGGATATAGAAATAGCGCAATACAATGGCCGAGACGATAGAGCAGATGCCTAAGTTACTGACCAAAAAACTCGTGTGCCAGCCCGGTAGGTTAGGCCCTAAGAACAACCAATGACCCACCCAATACGTCGCTTCACTGATCAACGAAGTCGTGGTCAATAATAATAAATACGAAGCGGTAGCGGCTACGACATCGCTGAGTCTGCGTAACCAGGAGCGCGCCAGGCACAATACCGCCGAACTGAGTAATGCCACCCACTGAATAAACAGTGAAATAATGCTAAGATCCTCCCAGCGATTGGCGGCGCGCTCCAGCGGCGCCAGGGTCAATACAATGGCCAGCATTTCGGCAATGACCACCACGGCGAAAACCATGCGCACGTTACAAAAGTCCGGCAGGAAAAAATCATCACTGTCGCCTGGAGTGTTTTCGTCGTCCGGGTTCTGCGGAAGATGGGAATTCTTGAAATCGCTCATGTGAAAAAACGGATTTTCCTGATTGGGCCTCAATATATCATCAATATCGACTATACTGCGTAAAAGCTGAGAAAAACATAACAAAAACATAAGTCTAAATAGGAAATCATGAAAAAAGAAGAGCATACCATCAAGCCCTGGGGTGGCCGGTTTAAGGAGCCTACGGATGTTTTTGTGGAGGCGTTTACCGCTTCTGTGGGTTTTGACAAGCGTCTCTATGCGCACGACATTGCCGGTTCCATCGCCCATGCCCGCATGTTGGCGCATGTGGGTGTGCTCACCAGCGGAGAATACGAGGCCATTGTGGAAGGTCTGCAAGCCATCAAGGACGAGATCGAGCAAAGCCGCTTCGACTGGAAAGTCTCACTGGAAGACGTGCACATGAACATCGAGGCCCGCTTAATCGAACGAATCGGTGAAGTGGGCAAAAAACTTCATACCGGCCGCTCCCGTAATGATCAAGTGGCCACCGATGTGCGCTTGTATTTGCGCGATGAAATCGTGGAGATCCAAGGCGAGCTAAACCGTTTACAACAAAATCTGGTGTTGCTGGCGGAAAAACAGGTGGACACCGTTATGCCGGGCTTTACGCATTTGCAAACCGCCCAACCTGTGACCTTTGGTCATCACATGCTGGCGTGGTTTGAAATGTTGAAACGCGACGCCGGGCGTCTGGCCGATTGCGCCACCCGGGTGAATATCATGCCCTTGGGAGCGGCGGCGCTGGCGGGTACCAGTTATCCCATCGACCGGAACTATACGGCGGAGTTATTAGGCTTTACCGCGGTGGCGCAAAACTCATTGGATGCGGTCAGCGACCGGGACTTTGTCATTGAATTTATCGCGGCAGCCGCTTTGATCATGACCCATCTATCGCGGTTTTCCGAAGAGCTTATATTATGGGCATCGGCGCAATTTGATTTCATCGAGTTGGGAGATAGTTTTTGCACCGGCTCGTCCATAATGCCGCAGAAAAAAAATCCCGACGTGCCCGAACTCATTCGCGGTAAAACCGGCCGTATTAACGGCCATTTAGTCTCTATGCTGACTTTAATGAAGGGCCAGCCCTTGGCGTATAACAAAGACAATCAGGAAGACAAAGAACCGTTGTTCGATACCATCGATAACCTCAAAG
>JASFLF010000653.1:0-3143 GCA_050118235.1 Gammaproteobacteria bacterium
ACCGGTTATCAAAAAAATCAATATAGGGTACATCACCCAGGCCAAAAACTCCGCCTGCCATGGCAACCACCGCTCCGTTGCTTACGTCAAACTCCCAAGGCGTCCCTAGGCCTTGAGCCCCCCTGTAGTCCACAAAGTCGCTTTGAGGAAACGGACTGAAGGTGTCCCAAAGTACGAATTCAAACGGCAGGAAAAAACTTTCCGGCAATCCTTGCACATTGCTCGAGTTTGTCGCCAGGAGCGAGTCGTCCACCGCGAATCCGCCAAAATAACTTTCACCAAGATCTACAAAACACGGGGATGGGTCGCAGGAATCGATTCGGTCAACGGTTAGTTTGAATTGGTGATATACCGGAATTGCTTGGATAGTAGTTGGCAGCAAAATAGCTGCAGCTAAAATAAGAATACGCCAGGGTTTTTTACTTCTAATTTTCATCATTCACCTCCCTAGTTCATCGAAATCCTTCTGACCAGAGAAACTAAACATAGAACGTCAGCGGGTACTTCTCAAGTCATGGCTTCTTATTCATGATTAGCGGCTTCTATGCCAACCCTGTAACCCTATGAAATTACAAAAATATATTTCAATAGATCTATTAAAGTAAGCGAACGGTGCAAAGTTTATCGACAAGTTTCGTACAAATTTTGAGCTAATATTACCCTATACCCCAGTGTTCCAATCGGATTTCACTTACAGACAAACTGGCCAATTAATGCTTCACTTAACTATTGATGGATTCCCGGAAAGTTTGTTAGCAGTTACTAATATTCCTATATTCTCCGGGCTTCGTCGGCATACATGCTCAGGGCGCATGTGAAGGTACAGAGTACTGTTGAGGGTACGTATAGGGGGTCGTTATGACTGAAGGTATTGGTAAACTTTTGCGGGACATCATGATCGCAATTGGGGTGTTTGTTCCGTTGATTAATTACATACACCATTTGCTGCAAACCTACGCTGGCAGCGTGAACGTATTTTATCTACCACACGGCGAACAACTGACATTATTGGCACTGACTCTGGTTCCATTAGTGGTTTTACGGCTTGTTTTTCCGCCACATTGCCGTGTCCAACCATCTAACCGCCGCCACCCCGAATAAAAATAACCTACGCCGTTAATCGCTCGTTCGGCGGAATTCAAGGACTGATTCCGCCGATAATTTTTTTAGTGCGAATTAGATATTTTTATCCCCTCCAAACATCGGCATTCTTCATTCGCCTCCAATTCAATCAGTCAGCCAACTAAACCATTCCCATAAAACTTACCGAAAATAAAACCGCGGCAAAAACCGTATTAAACGCAATCAACAGAAAAACTATTTTATAGCTACCGGTCGCATGGCGGCTTTTAATAAAAAATAACACCAATAGCGCCAAACTAATCAATATAAACACGCCGAGGTAACTTTGATAGATATTTAGAATTACCCTTGTAAAAACCGGCAGTTCATTAACAGACCCCGCAAATCTTTGCTGGTATTCGATTACCACGAGATACAATACGATGTATAACAAGGAAGCGGCGAGCGTTAATGCCCAAGCCCCTATTTTCAGCCACAACGGCACCTCGGTGGGTGCGGAGTCTTGATGACGATTTTTCCTATTCAATGTTTCTTTTACCAAACTAATTCATCGAGGCATCTACAACGGGCGGTGCTATGTCTTCTTCATGTTCCACAGAATAAGCCTCCCAAGCTAATAATTCTTTCTTGAGGTCAGTCCCGCCGCGGAAACCGCCGACCTCTCCATTGGCGCGTAAGACCCTATGGCAAGGGATAAGCATATTGACTGGATTGGCTGCCACCGCATTGGCCACCGCCCGCACCGCGTCGGGCCTTGCTACCGCATGGGCTAATTGGCTGTAAGATATTACTTCACCGTAGGGAATTTGCAGGAGTGCCCGCCACACATTGATCTGAAAATTAGTGCCTTTTACGGCAAGGTGTATCTTTGCATCCATCGACCGGGGTTTTTGAAAAATGCGTTGCGCTGTTAACGCTGTGGCATCAGAATTTGGCTTGATCGTTGCGTTTTGATATAGACGCCGCATTCTTTCAAGTTCTGTTTCTTGGGTGGTTTTATTCACAAAAGCCAACAAACATATCCCCCGCTGTGTTTGTGCGATAAGCATGTCGCCGAAAGGCCCTGTATGTATACCATAGTGAATCTCCAATCCGACTCCGCGGTTTTTAAATTCGCCTGGCGTGGTTGCTAGCACTGAGATAAACTGCTCATGCAACCGCGAAGGACCGGTCAATCCCACATCGTATGCGGTCTGCATAACGCTGCGCGAGCGAGCCAACAATAATTTGCCCTGCTCAACGGTCAAGAACTCCAGATACCGCTTAGGACTGATGCCTACCCACTGGCGAAATAAGCGTTGGAAGTGGTAGGGACTTAGTCCCACATGCGAGGAAATCAGCTGCAAACTTGGCTGCTTATCCACGTTATCGCGAATAAACTTTATTGCTTGTCCTATGCGATGGTAATCGTTGTTCATACTCTATGCCTTGGCCAATGGAAAATACCTGTCTGTGCAAATTAGCGCATACGACGCTATTGTTTGACCACCCGGATCTTGCGCTTGTTGGTTATACAATAGCTTGTCGCGCTTTTGTTTATTGAGCCTCAGTTCTACACTATTGCAGTCCGGCCTTTACAAGGTGAATATACCATGAGATTACGCATCATTATCAATGACAAAGAATGCACCAGCCCAATGGTAAAATTTGGCTTGGCCGCCGCGGCACTCATTGGAACCATAGCCATTGCGGTGCTGATTCTATTTGTGCTCTTGCCGATTATTGGGGTTTCAGTCACTGTGGTTTTAGGGCTGTTCATCGCGATTTCCGTAGGGGTATTCGCCGCCGCGTTGGCTTTGACCATAGGCGGAGCCGTGTTGGCATCATTGATTGGCCTTATGGACTATCTAGCGGAAAAAATTGCCCGGCGTTAATCACCGCTAACACGGCACCCCCTACCTCTGCTGCAAATATGAACGACAACGAGTGTGTGCAATTTCTTCAATGGGCGCTGCCACAACTGCATATGCGTTGGCCGGGATTTCGCAAAGTCCGCGCCCAAGTGTGCAAGCGCATTGACCGGAGGTTGAGGCAATTAGCCATAGAGGACATTCATACTT
>JASFLF010000654.1:0-3143 GCA_050118235.1 Gammaproteobacteria bacterium
CAAGTCATTGCACAATCGTAGCCGGAAACGAATACCAATTTTAAGTGGATCGTTCGCCTCAGTCGCACATGAGTCTATGGTGCCGGCGGGAAGGCTGAATTCAAAATGACCGTCATTGTGAATAGTAAAAGCGCCAAGATAATCCATACTTGTACATCCTGCTGAAACAGTGTCAGTATCGATTTCAAAAAAATCCGCCACTACTTTATGCGCACCCAGAAAATTGTTTTGCGACATGCTACCGTCAAAGGGAACTCGGGTACCGACGTTTCCCAGAGTATCGCGCTTTAAATCCTGACGACCGGTCTTACGAAGATCGTTATAGAACAATTTACCCGAAATGGTAATTTGCGATCCTAAGTGCTGAACAACGACGGAGGTAATGTCATCAACGCTGTCATTAAACAACTCCGATTCTGGGTTAAGAATTTCAATGCTATCCAAAGCCCCAAAATCAGGTTGAGAAGCCGCCGCCACTATGTTAACGCCCGAAACACTTAAAAATAGAAAAGCGAAGCAAAAAGTTTTAGTGACCAAGCCATGCGAAAACAGCGGTCTGTGGTTTTCAAAATTGCTCATAATGTTGCCTCCATGATAAAAGTG
Source organism: Gammaproteobacteria bacterium (assembly GCA_050118235.1). Classification (GTDB taxonomy): domain Bacteria; phylum Pseudomonadota; class Gammaproteobacteria; order SZUA-152; family SZUA-152; genus JAJDNG01. The sequence goes on from JASFLF010000654.1 coordinate 604, forward strand.
TGTGAGTTCCCTCATCTTTGATAGCGCAAAACTCCAATAAAGTGGCTCATGGAATATCAAGGGAGCCCATGAACAATTCGACACTGGGAATATTTACCTTGTTAAATCTCGCAGTCACAGAGCTATGTTCGGTGCGTATGACTTTGAGGAGGTTGACAGATTCGAACTTGTCGATAATTGAATTCAATGGATGATATCTACTCAATGCAACGGTTCGAAGAGCGGTATGTTTGAAAGGCAAAGAATTGTAAATTCTTGTTGACGACCAATGCAGTAATAGAAATGGGCCTTTGTACAGGGCAATACTCAGTTGCATTCCGATCTAAGTCGCTTTAACGCGTAGTTGAAAGAAAACCGCATTGTCAAAACTAATGGAACGTCAGCATTAACCACCAGCATATCTCGATCACATATAAAGGTGTTGGGTTTATTGCGCTGAAAATATAAGGCGTGCTATTTCCGTCTTTGTATGCTGTTTATTGTGATGCAAATTATTTTAATGGAGTTGAAAATGGCGGGAAAGCATTGACTCTTATATTGGTTTCGTTACACTTTCCGCAATACAGGTCGTACTTTATTGCTGTAGTGATAATAAATCGAGATATTGTCGTGAATATCTGATTTGGGGAGGGGTGGCAGCCAGGAGCCTCAGCTTAATTTGGCTGCTATTAAATAACAATATTTTCAGTAGTCTATTAATAAAAGCATGATTCAAATGCCGGGAAGTAGGGGGGTGAGCCTACCGAAAGAGCTTATGCGTTTCGATATGTTGAGCAGGATGTCAGTAGTTTATGGCATTGCTAATACCGTTTCGAAACTGCATGGTATGGTTACACAAGACGCGGTTAAGATTTTCTGCGTTGTGGTCGGCATGCTCATTTCCACGTTGCATTTAGATGTTTTTTATTATAGCCATGACACGCCTAAATGGTACCTATTCGATATTGCCACCAGCCTGTATGTTATCTATTCACTTAAAAATAAACAGCAACTACAGTACTCCTATCTTGGAGCGCTCTGTGTTGCGTTGATTTATCTGATGGTAGCAAGTCTTTGGATTGCCGCGCACAAAATCGCTGGCCTGGAATTTACGCTGCGTTTTGTAAACGCCACTTTATTCGCTTTTTGCTTATTTCAAAACTTTACCAAAGACAGGCTGGTGGAGCTATTGCTGAACGCCATATTCTGGTCTGCATTTGCGTTTAGCCTGCTGTTCATCACAGAACGATATATTTTGTTTGTGAACTTTAATGCGGGTAGTTTTTCACCGGCCGGCTATATCAATAATGCGGGTGCGTTATTCAATTTATGGATTCCCGGCTTGGTGCTGTTTATCTATCAAAACCGGCGGCAAAAATCCCGATTGGTGCTGGCGGTATTTTCTTTGTTGGTGGTGGTGAGTATATTAATGGAAGCGGCCACCCGGGGAACTATCATCGGCCTGAGTGTGAGTGAGTTAATCGTATTCGTGATGGTGCTGCGTAAAAATCTGAAGCAGTCCTTAATGTTCCTGAGTATAAGCACCTTGCTGCTCTTGGGTATAGGCTTGTATCAAGTGTCCGACTCTTTACAGCAAGGGTTGCTGGCCGCAAAAATCGAAACCATGAAAGATGGTGTGGCAGAGGCGACGGGTGGACGGTTGGACATGTTTCGCAATACCCTTGATATGGCAATAGACAATCCCTGGGGCGTGGGGATTAATAATTTTGAATACATTCATCCTAAGTATGGCAAGCCGGGTACCGAGCAGGCCTCGCCCTTTATCAACGAACATCAAATACTGCGCACGCCCCATAACATTGCCTTGAAACTTTATAGCGAGCTTGGTTACTTAGGTGGCACGTTGTTTTTGTTGTTCCTGGCGTATTTTTTCATTGCCGCATTTGTCAACGCGTGGCTGGGAGGGTATGTTGATAAATGGTTGTTTGTTGGGGTTTCCGCCACATTGTTTCACAGCATGTTAAGCGCAGTTTTGCTCACCCCGGCCAGTTTGTTTTTTTCCTGTCTTTTATTCGCAGTGATCAATGCGCGGTTTGTTGACAGGTTCAAACCGAAACGGGATTTCGCTATTCGATTGCCTATTCACTTAAAAGCTTTGTATTTACTGATCCCTGTTCTTGCCACCATCGCTGTGGCGTCTGAATACTATGGATATCAAGGGCGGGTGAACTTCGATGGCGAGGCTTTGGAAAAGGCGATTGCGTTGAACCCGGGTAATGATAGGGCGCTGCTGAACCTATCCCAAGTGCGCTTTCACCGGCACAAAGACATACAGGGAAGCCTGGATGCGTTAAACCGGTTCTTGGAGCTTTACCCATACCATATTTTCGCTTTGATGCTCAAGGCGGAGCGGCACTACCAGCTCAATGATTTAGCCGGGGCGCAGCACACACTTAAAAAGTTGCTGGGGTTCTATCCGAATTATCAAAAAGCCCAGCGTTTAAAACAGATAGTTGAAATAAAAATCAAACAAATAAGTAACGGAAACGATATCAAATGAAAAAAATAATAATGTGCCTGACGGCGTTAGTGTTAGTCTC
>JASFLF010000655.1:0-3140 GCA_050118235.1 Gammaproteobacteria bacterium
ACCATACGAGGTCGAATTGCGTTTGGCGATAACGCGCGCTACGAAGACTTTATGCGCCATCATTATGAAGGATGGGTATTTCACAAAACCGTGCTTTCAGAAAATTATAATTACCAGACCTTTCTCAATAAAAAGAATGATATTACGATTTTAATAACTATTATCGATGCACAAGGGGAAATAAAGTTTTATCCTGTTGATGATTCGGTTGAACCGAAACCAGGCGATACTATAATCAGTTTCGGCCCCAAAATTACTAAGGGGCGTTCGCCACATGAGTAGACGGTCACACGATTGTTAACCACTCAAGACTGCACGGTCGTTGCCGCATTTCGAAACACAAGCCCGCTAAACCGGGTATCAACGCGAACCCAAACTGACTAATTCCACAATAAAAATATGCGCATAAACCGCCAAAATTCTTTTTAACCAATCCTTGAACTTGTTATCTTAGCGTTGTCACAACAATTAGCCGATATAAATAGTCGGTTTTAATCAGTGGGGTAAAGCCTGCGTGAAAACGCACCTTAAAAATACAGATTTTGGGTATGATAAACGCCCTCAGTTAATTGGTTTTACTTTGCTATGAGTTACTTAAAGACACACTACTAAGGAGGTCGATATGAAACACGTAGCAAATCAAGTATCAAATAACGAGAAAACCACATCTTTGCCTAATCCGTACAACATAGGAACCATTGATCGGGTAATTCGATATATTATCGGGGCTGGACTAGTCGGCTCGGTTTTTTACCTAAATCCCAACTATGTGCTGAGCTTGGCGGGATTGGAAATCAAGCTTTATAAGTTACTCCCGTTAATAGGTATTTATCCTGCGGTAACAGCATGGTTGGGATGGGATCCGTTATACCAAGTGATGCGGATTAAATCGTCCAGCCATTGGCGTGGAGACGTATGTGGCAGCCTTACAACGCAAACTAAAACATTGGCGCAACAGCAATAGACAACTTGGCCTTTTAAGAATTTGCTCCATTAACAAGCTCGATTAACAAACAGAAGTGAATTTTCCAGAACAAAGCATACCGGCGATGCCGGTATGCTTTTTTTTGCGGCTTTTATAATCGCGCAATTGCAAACCATTCTACAGTAGGAATGGGAAATAACGGCCTGCAAACAACGCCCACAACACGTTTCACACATACACCACCAAATTAAAAACCACTCAGCCTAAAATTGCTATTGCGCTATATCAATTGACAAGGCACTTATTCTGCTACAATTTTAACAATTTCTAAAAAAATCGAACAAATTCTTAAAATGCAAACAAAAACACTACTCGATTCTTTAACGAAACTGAATCCTCGGTCACTGGTCTACCTTAACGGCTATTTGCAGGGCTTGGTGAAAGGCCGCTTGTGGCTAAAAGTGCTGATCGGTATGTTCCTGGGGCTCTTAACCGGCTTCATCTTGGGTCCAAGCGTTGGTTTATTGGATACGGAAACGGCTTCTGTGATTGGTAACTGGCTGGCTTTACCGGGTCAGCTGTTTTTAACATTGGTTCAAATGATTGTCATACCCCTGGTGTTCGCATCGGTCATTCGGGGGATTGCCGCCAGCGAAAATCCCGAAGCCTTGAAATCCACCGGCATTCGAGTGGTCGTCTTTTTCGTGATTACCACTATCCTCGCAATTATTATCGGTATAGTTTTGGCGCTGAGCATTAAGCCAGGTAATTTTGTCAGCGGCGATGTAATCACTTCTGCGTTAGGGGCTCAAACTCAAGTGCCGGACGCGGATACGTTAACCACCCCGCAGTTCTCTGAAATACCTGAAAAATTGGTAACCTTATTACCCAGCAATCCACTTAACTCGATGGTGCAAAATAATATGTTGCAAGTGGTATTGTTTGCACTAGTGGTAGGTGTTGCGCTGGTTGCTATGAAGCCGGTTCAGTCGAAGCCCATGTTGGAGTTATTGGGGTCTTTACAGGAAGTGTGCATGACAGTCGTTCGTTTTGCCATGCGTTTAGCGCCTATTGCCGTATTTGGTTTAATGGCACAACTGACCAGTAAAATAGGATTGGGCGCCTTGCTGGGATTGGCTGTTTACGTGGGGACAGTGTTGGCGGGGCTTCTCATCATGATGCTACTCTATCTCTCACTAGTTTGGATAATCGCGCAAATATCCCCGAAAACATTTTTGTCGTCTGTGCGAGAAACCCTGCTATTGGCATTCTCCACCTCCAGTTCCGCTGCCGTGATGCCATTATCCATTAAAACCGCGGAAGAAGCACTGCACGTGCGACCTTCCATATCCCAACTGGTCATTCCCTTAGGTGCCACCATTAATATGAACGGTACCGCCCTTTACCAAGGCGTGGCGGCCATTTTTCTAGCCCAGGTATTTGGCGTAGACATTAGTTTGGGCGGTATGGTGTTGATTGTGGTTCTGGCCGTGGGCGCGTCTATTGGATCTCCCGCCACGCCAGGGGTGGGTATTATCATACTCGCCACTATTTTGGCCTCGGTGGGAATTCCCCCCGCCGGAATTGCATTAATTATGGGTGTGGATCGTATTTTAGATATGAGTCGGACCGCGGTAAATGTGTGCGGTGACCTTGTGACTTCGGTATTATTGCATCGGTGGGTTAAAGAGAGCCCAGCGGTCTCGACGGTGGGTAATGCATAACTTAGTAAGATAGAAGCAATGGGTAGGGAAACCTATTCGCTACGCAACAAAGTTTGCTTTTAACTAAAGTGTTCCTGCGAACCAGTTACCGACATGTCTATTTAAAGAAGTTTTTTTAAAGTACTTTATTTGATGTAATGAAAATTCTTTATAATACAAATAGTTATTACAATAATTGCTAGCAATATATAGGTAGATTACGTGGATATAGGTATTTTAAAAACGTTCTTAGAGGTCTATCGAACCCGGCATTTCGGCCAGGCTGCGGAAAATCTATTTCTGACCCAGTCTGCCGTCAGTGCCAGAATACGCTTGTTGGAACAAACCGTAGGGGTACCATTATTTACCCGCAACAGAAATAATATTGAGCTAACACCCGCCGGTCAAAAGCTGCTTAAACACGCCGAGACTATCTTAACCACCTGGAACCGCGCTCGTCAGGAAATTGCTATTGAGGACAACGCTCAAATCCCCCTGTCCATAGGCGGCGT
>JASFLF010000656.1:0-3137 GCA_050118235.1 Gammaproteobacteria bacterium
TTAATTCAAACTTGATGGGGATTTCCACGACGGTTTCGATATTTTTGCCGTTTTCAGATGCTGGGATGAATTGCCAGGATGCCACTGTATCGCTTGCGGCTCGGTCTAGTACTTTATGACCTGAGCTTTTTTTGACTATGACTTTTGTGGTTGCACCTGATGCGCTGACAGTGACCTCAAGTAACACAAGGCCTTGGATACCGCGGTGTTTGGCGGCCACGGGATAAAACGGTTTTGGATTATTGAGGTAGTCGGGTATTTGCGGTGGCGTGGTGCTGAATTGTCTGGCGGTTACCTCGTAATCTGTCATTGTCTCTTCCATTAGCATGGATTCAACGTTATTGGTTTTCGCGCCGGCGATGGCAGTATCTTTAGGTTTTGTTAATTTGGTTTTGGGAGCTACTGGTCGCGTGGTTGGTAGTGATTGTTTGGTAACTGGTTTTGTTTTGGTTTCGGAGGCAGTAGTAACTCGTTTAGGTGTCTTTGGTTTCTTCTCAGGGAGTTGTTTTTTGGGTGCTATAACCTGTTTGGCAGGTTTTTCGAATTTCTGAATATCGGCGGCCTTGGTCTGCAACTGTCGGGTGTGTTTGGTAGTAATTGATAGTTTGACATGTGCTAATGGCCCGGGTACATCGGCGTGCTCCCATTTCTTTATAGGCATGTAATATAGCGCTAAGCTGTGAAGCGACAATGACAATGTTAACGCTAAACTAAATAGAAGCTTATTGTTGGTGGCTATACCCATTTAGTGCGCCACCATCGTGTCAGTCCGCTGATGACTAAGAAAACCGCTAACAATGCAAAGGCATCGTTAACCCATTTCCAATGAGGTGTAAACAACATGCCGCTGTGTAATGCGTCCAAAACGTAGTACCAGGGAATGTCAGTTCCGATTGGAAAACTAATATCGGTTTTTACATATGCTTCGTTTAAGCCGCCCCGCATTACGCTTTTAGCGTTGATCCAATGCCACACGCCATTCGTATCTTGTGTCACATCCGTGGGCATGTGGCCTGAACCTTTGGCAATGTGCCAGGTGCCGTTTCGGAGGAGGCGGTTGGGCGCGCCCATGCCGCCTAAGAATAAAGTGTTGCCGATGCGTTTTAATGTCCAGACAAATCCGTTGACTGAAGCTTCTCTGTGCCAGGTTTTGCCTAGATTATGAGTAGTAAATAAACCCAGCCGTGTGCCGAGGCTGATGTGTTGGGGAGCATTAGGGTAGGCCGCAATGGCGTAAATCTCTTTGTCCCAGGTGTGCATGGCATAAACCGGGGTCTGCCAGTTTTGGGGAATGGCAGTGGATTTCAGCCATTGCCGCAGTTCTTTGCCGTGATCCAAGAATATGCCGGTGATCGCTAGATACAGAATGGGGATGCACAACACGATCCCTGTGATAGAACTGTGGGTGCGCAACAATGTTCGCATGGTGTGTTTTTTGGTGGCGGGGGCCGGGCCTTGCGGTTTTTGCTCGCGCCAGCGTTTGGGAAGATACCAAAATAAAAAACCCGTTAACGGTAGTAACAATAGCGCCGCGCCGGTAAAATCGTTTATCCAAAAGTCCAGTGGGCCGTAAAGAAAACCTCGACCGAAGTGCAAGTCATGTACCCAGCGCGATAAGTTGATTTCATGGGGTAAACTGTCCTTTCTTAGATTGGCCAATTCCAACCATCGATGTGTTTGGTCGCTGGTATCGAACTGAAATACTCGGCTGCGATTTCTGACGCCTAATAAAATGGTCGCAACATGTCCTTGTGTTAGTGAGGTAATGTTCTCACCTGTCAGGCCAACGGCTTGGGCGGATTGACCAAAGTCTTTGGATAACCATATGCCGTCATCCGTGGCCAGCCATAATTCCAATTGATGACTTCGCTCAACGATAAGTGCGGTGTTAACGGATGGGATGCCATTGGAGTGGGCAAAACGTGTTTGCTTCCAAAAGGTGCCGTCGTTTGCGGTCCACCATAATCCTTGCGGGCCACCGACTATTTGTCGGTTCTTGTCATGCGGATGAATTTGATAAAGTCGCCAGACGCCGGTACGGGCTTTGACAATCACATCTTCAGGCAACCAATCCGCCGCTACGGTACTTTGCCATAACCATCGCCAATCGTGACGATGGTCTAATAGCAGCCCGGAAATACCCAACACCGCTAGCCAAACACCGGCAATCAATCCCGCCCATTTGTGCAGCCGGTGCAACGTCCAGCGCTTTTTACCGTTCATGGATAATCTCTCTTTAATAGAGATTAAAATTGAGCGCGGATACCGGCGTATAAGGTGCGCGGCATTCCCGGTGCGTATTCAAATTGCTCCGGATTGCCGAATGCGGGGGCTTTGTATGCCGAACTGGTGGCGTAGCGCTCGTCGGTAATATTCATCAAGCGGGCGAACAATTGAAAGGTTTTATTGAGTGCGAGATTGCCCCGCAGATTGAGCACGTCATGTCCCGGATATTTATGGGTATTGGCATCGTCCATCCAATACGAACCCAAACGAACCCATTCCAGCTCCAGATTGGCGCTTTGCAACAATTTGGGGCGGTAGTGCAAACGGGTGTTGGCAATCTCCCGTGGCGCCGAACTCATTTCGTTGCCGCTGTAATCCACGGTGTCGCTGGGTTTCCAGTCTTCGTAGGTGTGTTTGGCATAACTGTAACTTACGGAAAAGCTGAGTGGCTTATTGGTTGGTGTGTGTAAGCCCAACTCGACACCGCGATGCAAGGTTTTACCAGCGTTCATGGTCTCGCGAGTTCGGTCGGGATGCTGGTAGGTTAAGATATCGTCGCGTTTGGTTAGGTAGTAAACGGACAATTCGTAGTTCAACATATGCGGAAATTTGCCGCGGATACCGGTTTCGATGTTGTCCGCTTTGACGGGCTCGAGATCAACGGTGTTTTCCGCGCGGCCCTGACGGAATAATTGGTTTTGCGACGGGACGCGAAACGCGTGGCGATATGCGATGAAACCATTGATGGTGTCGTTGAACAGATAACTCATTCCCAGCTTGGGGCTTAGATGATTGTAATCTACTGTAGTGGATTCCGGCCGGCGGTGGCTGCCGGTGTTTTCCACGCTAAGATTGTTGTCATAGTCGTAGCGCATGTAATCCATACGCAAGCCGGCGGTTATTCGAAGTTT
>JASFLF010000657.1:0-3136 GCA_050118235.1 Gammaproteobacteria bacterium
GTTGAGCGAACGCTGTCGATGTATATTGCATGAGCGGTGTGGGCGGTGCAAAACCGCAGTCCCAGGCATCGCAACGGCGCACCCGCCGGGCGCCGCGGCCCACCAGCCACAAACCCAGCCCTAAGGCGATCAAGACCGCGATGGCCACCAACGGCGCACCGTAACTGGCCACATTAGGCGAAATCGGCGTAAGCCAAAGCCAGCCGTGAGCGGTGGCTTGCACCAGGCCGGTACCCAGGACTTGCTGCGGTACCACATTGATTAAGTCAATGATCGGCGTGGGCAGCACGCCAGCCAGCAGGCATAAGGCCGCCAACAGCCCCTGGCCTGCACGCATACTAAGGGGCACGCGACGGGCCCGGCGCACATGGCGGCTACGGGCCTGACCTAGAAACGCAATGCCGTATACTTTGACAAAACACGCCGCCGCCAAGGCGCCGGTCAAAGCCAGCACCGCCGCGGTGATGGGAACCAGGCTGCGCATAACACCGCTGTCCAGTTGCCAGGCTTGTAGTGCCGCTTGAAAGGTAAGCCATTCGGAAACGAAACCATTGAATGGTGGCAACGCCGAAATGGACAAGCATCCCACCAGAAAAAACAAGCCCGTCCACGGCATGCGTCGCAGCAAGCCTCCCATTTGTTCCAGGTCCCTTTCGTGGGAACTGTGCAATACCGCGCCGGCCCCAAGAAACAGCAAGCTCTTAAACAACGCATGATTCAAGGCGTGATAGAGTGCCGCGATAAAAGCCACCGCGCCCAACAGGCTCTGTCCCGAGCTCAGGAACAGCAGTGACAAACCCAGGGCAATGAAAACAATGCCGAGATTTTCCACCGAACTGTAGGCGAGCAAGGATTTAAGATCGTTTTGCATCATTGCCAACAACACGCCGCTCAAAGCCGACACGCTGCCTATAGCCAGCACCGTCACCGCCCACTGCCAATGAAATTGACCGATGAGGTCAAACACAATGCGGATGAATCCATAGACGGCGACTTTAAGCATGACGCCCGACATGAGCGCGGAAATATGCGAAGGCGCCACCGGATGAGCCTCCGGCAACCAGGCGTGCATCGGCACCAGGCCCGCCTTCATCCCGAAGCCGAAAAACGCCAGCGCAAACGCCACGCTGGCCCAGCCGAATGTCAGCGGGGCTTCGCGCATTGCATCGAAGGAGAATCCACCACCGCTGGAAGCCAATACACCAAAGCCCAGTAAAATAGCTAAGCCGCCAATATGAGCCATGAGCAAGTATAAAAACGCCGCGCGGCGGTTAGCGGCATGCTCATGATGAAAGGCCACCAGGAAATAACTCGCGAGCGACATCACTTCCCACGCCACCATGAAAAGAAACGCCCCGTCCGCCAGCACCACCAGCAACATGCCGGCGAGAAACAATCCGGCAAAACCGCCCAACGCCACCAGTGAGTCGCGACCATGTTCGAAACCGCGCACATAACCCGGACCGTACACGCCCACCGCCAGGCTTACCACGCCGATCACACAAAGAAAAAATCCTGCCAGCGCATCCAAGCGCACCCGCCATGGCATCCACGGCAAGCCTAGCGGTAGCTCGGCTACCGTTACTCCTCCTTGCACCAACACAACAAGACCAGCCACCAGCGCCGCGGCGCCGGCCGCCGCAAACAAGGGCATGCCCACCACCCGGAGCACGGAACGCACCCAAATGGTAATAACGGACACCCCGGCGGACAACAAAGCCAGCGTCACAGCCAGCGCCGCCAGCCACAATCCCATCGAGCCCATGCTTTAAGTCGCCCCGCTCTCGGGTTCCGGCGGTGCCTTCAAGCGCACACCCCGGCCGCCGCCCGTGCTCGTCGCACCCTCGGCAATCAATTCCACGCCGGCGCGCTCCAAAGCGTCCACCACTTTCACCAGCGACTCCACATTACCGCGCACCTGGCCGCCGCTGGCCTCCATCCGTTGAATTGTGGGCAGCGACACCCCCGCGGCTTCGGCAAGCCGGCGTTGATCCATGCCGAGCAGAGCGCGCGCGGCGCGCATTTGGGGAGCTGTAATCATGTCCGAATCCTGTAAAGTAAACTCATGTTTTAAACATGAATAATATGGTTTAAAAACTAATGTTTCCTAAGTTAAACATTAAAACAGATAATTAAAAAATATCAAGGGACGCGGCAAATTTTTCTTAAGCACGGGCATTTTTAACCCGGATCTACAAACCATCAAGCCATTGACTATCAACATTGTCGCTATGGTTATTTTGTTGGCTGGCTAAAAGAATGACAAAAGAACAAAAAGCGGAAATATTTCCTCAATCCATACCGAAATCACTTCCCGGTCATGCTACTTTGTGGGCTAAGCATTGTGGCAAAATAGGCAAAATATGCGGAACTTGGATAGGTCGTATCACCAGTTCCTATTTCTAATGATTTGGATGTTAGCGAGATAAACACCATCTATGAAATTTTATGGCTACAAAAATGAAGGTCTGGAGATCGATCAAATCATTTCATCCGAACTCGCTGAAGTCACTTTAGTAGCAAGTCCGGAAGAACTAAAAATGATAGCTGAGTTTTTGGAATCCGCTGCGGATGAAATGATACGCATGGGGGAATCATATGACCATGAGCACTTGTCTGATAAAAACAAAGTATTTGAAAGCTCGCCACATTTTGTTGTGGCGCGTGAGTAATAACACGTCATCCGCTAAAAACCACATCAACCATGCTACCTACGGTCTCCGGACCTCGCTGACACTCGGCCGGATATATGGGCGTTAAATTGCAAGAAGGCCACATGGTAAGAATATTAATTATCTTTACAGTTACTTTACTTCTGTCGAGTTGCAGCGGCCCTATCTATATTTATCTGTACAATAATACAACCGGCACCATTCAAGCCAGTACTGAAAATGAAAAGATTGAAGTTATTCCCGGCAACAACAAATATATAAAGGTAGTTAATCAATTCACTTTATGTGTGGGCGATCAAAAATATCAATATCTGACGTACGACAACCTCCCGCCGGGAAAATATTATGGCCTAGAGCATTTTCCTTTGCACAGTATTCATTTTCAAGTTGAGGAAGATGGATTATTGTATTTATTAATGGCGGACGAACCTTTGCCATCTAAACTTCAAAAACAACCGCAAGGT
>JASFLF010000658.1:0-3135 GCA_050118235.1 Gammaproteobacteria bacterium
TGGCGAGTAGCTATTGCACTTTTTAACTAAATTCAGACCTCTATATTCGTATTTTTGATCGTCATCTTCGGAATATTCACCATTTAAGTAATAGTGAGTAGTCTGAACATCGAATACTTTCACTTCTAGTTCGTCTAACGCAAAAAGCTCAACTTCTTTTATTTCCCCAAACCGAAAGCGCATTTTACGATTTGAAGAGGTTTCTAGATATTTTTTTAAGTCTGATGGCGTAAACATATTTCTCTATTATACATAACAGGTAAATAATCGAGATCCAGCGGGGTCGAGTAGATCGGCCCTTCAATACAATGAACATAATAGTAATTCATTTAATGTTGAAACCAAACCCCTCACAGAACCGTGCTGGCGCTATTTACGCACACGGCTCCTCGACAACACGCTTCACCCTAAAAGGATAATAAATTCACCATTGTTCGTGGCTTTGGTAGAGGAAACAGTTCAAGTAGCTTATTAAATTTATCCCAAGTATAGCAACCTCGTTTGCCTCGACGGTTAAGCCATTTGAGCAAACTTAGAAGCACTTGATAAGCAAAATTTCTTATACTTTTACCATTATCCGTCACACCATAGTATGCAAAGTGTCCTCGCAATTTCGCTGCTGTTATTTTTAGAATGTCAGCCGTAGGTAGTGTTCTATTTACCTTTAGCCATTGTTTATACATCTTTAACTTGGCAGTGAATCGCTTGCTAATTGTTTTCCTTTTCATACGAAAACGCCTTCCATCTCGACTGCGTGAGCAGTAGTGCGTAAATCCCAGAAAATCAAATGTCTCCGCCCGTGCTCCTCTGGATTTTGCTTTTGATTGGGCAAATACTCCAAATTCAAACAGTTTGGTCTTTTCTGACGCAATTTCAAGTTGAAATTGATTTAGACGATCTTCCATGTCTTGTTTAAAGCGCTTTGCATCTTCCTCGAATTGAAAACAGGCGACATAATCATCTGCGTATCGAATAAGCCGTGTATATCCTCGGCTGTTTCGTTTTACCCGTTTTTCAAACCACAGATCCAGGGTGTAGTGAAGATAGATGTTTGCCAGCAGTGGCGATATCACTCCGCCTTGTGGCGTACCTCTATCACTGGCTTTATGTTGCCCATCTTCCTGGACCCCTGCGTTGAGAAAACGTTTGATGTACCGCAGTATCCGTTTGTCCGCTATCCGATGTCGCATAAAGGTAAGCAGTTGTGCCTGATCCACATGATCAAAGAAGCCTTTTATGTCCGCTTCGACCATGTAGTGTACAGGATTCGCTTCGACCGCCTCGCTTAGTGCGCGTAGCGCATCATGGCATGACCGTTTGGGACGAAATCCGTAGGAATCAGAGTTAAAATCCTGTTCATATATCGCTTGCAGTATTTTAACCAGTCCTGCCTGTACCAGCTTATCTTCCAACGCGGGGATACCCAGCGGTCGTCGCTTCGCGCTGCCTGCTTTTGGTATGTAGACTCTTAAGACAGGCTGCGGTTTATATGCCATTTTATGTAGACGCTTTGTCAAATCTTGCAGATGGGCATCCAGGTCTTTGGCATAGTCTTCTTTAGTGATGTTATCAATGCCCGCTGCAGCCTCTCCTTTTAGCTGCGTAAAGCATTCCAGCAACAATTCTTTGTTCATTAAATGAAACAAACTGGTGAATTGAAACCTTTTCTCTTTGCTGGCTTTTCTGGCTATGCGATGCAGTTTTGTTAACACGCTTTGCTCGTTACTGTGCACGATTCGTGTGTCCTTGCACCGCGGTTGTTGTCGTGATGGCCTTTCCTCCAGTCGCATTACACGCTATCACAGGTACTACACCACCATCCGACTTCCTGAACCGCTTCAGTTGTCCTCGCTTTATTATCACTTGTTCAACTTACTCCCTATCCTTGAAAGACGTTTCAGGATCTCCCGAGTTGCCGTTCATTCCTAATAGTCAACATGCCATGCTTTACAACCCCGAAACAGTCCTATGATTCTTGTCATTCGTATCATAGAATGGTGGCTTCCAGTACGAGAACACTGTCGCCCTGCTTGTGTTTGATCTTACGAGGCTAAATCGCTTCAGCTTACGCTTACGGCCTGTTGCATTGCGCCCATCGTGCTTAACATTTCGAGTTACCTCCGCCTGTCCGATGTTTGCTACCCGGCGGTTGACCTACCTTGCCGGAACGGGATTCTCACCCGCTGGAATCAACGACCTTGCTCGGCCGCACTCTCGTTATCAATTTTTATAACTTTTTGTGTATCCAACCTTTTTCGGTTCGTTCAATAACATCGGTAATCCTATAGCAATCCGGACACCCCTTTTTATCTGTACCAAACTGCACCTTCACTAAGTCTTGATTTTTAGGTTTAGGGGAGTAATGTGATCTATCCAGTTTGGTGCGGCTATCCTTAAAACTGCCATCCCACTCGAAGAAATGCTCTTTATTATTGTCCTTCTGTTCATACAATGCGTAGGTATGCCGCCCGTTACTTTCTATGGTATCTAACATGACTCTCTTACCATGGTAGTAACCTAATAGTCTTCTATCCACAAGAATGCATGCTTCTCCAGGTGGGCATCGAGAATAGCTTACTTCGTTGAGCTGTACGTACTTCATAAGTTCGTTTATTCTCGATAAATACAGTATATTGAGACACTCGTGATCCTTGCAAAGATTTCTCTTCTTGAGCCACTGTTTTTGGCTATTTTCTGGAGCAAGTCCATACTTACCTGTTACCTTCTTATACAGATTGTACGCATTGGACAGCATTGAATCCTTAATGGATAAGGATTCATTAGAGCAGATAGTTTTCTCAACGTAGCCTTTTGCCTGGCTGCAATCAAAGCTTGGACTAATATGTATTTGTTCTACTGCAAAACAGTGAGCCGATACATATAATGAAATGAAAATTATCGATATTTTCTTCATAGCCATTTAAAAGTTATAACGTTGCGATAACCGGCGCTTGACGGCGGCGTGCCTGAGCGGTAGCGAAGGTGCGACGCGGTCAAGCGTCCGCGTTGATCGCTTTGTTGAACAAAGCCGCTATCGCGGCAGAAAACCCCGTTCATCATTCATTCTGTTTGCTAAAGGGATAATCCTCAAGTACCCAATCCCGGGTACCTTAACTGAGGAGTTTCCACATGAAC
>JASFLF010000659.1:0-3127 GCA_050118235.1 Gammaproteobacteria bacterium
TAGCCACCGAACACAAAGCGTCAGCCAATTGTGTTTAACGCCATTATCATCAAGCGAACACCAATAACGTGGCAATGAGAATTATCAATTGCTAGGAAATTCAACAATCACCGGAACACTTCACTTTTCAATTTCTCACACGTTTTCTGTCGAAATGTGCGCGTAAAAATCCCGGATGCGCCGACTTCAGATTCGAACCGCACAGAAAATGAGCGTTTGTTAAACCAAATAGGAAGCTTACCTAATTACGGAGATCGTAAATTATTTACAAATCGTGAGTGGGCAATACTGAATTGCTTCGAGAAAGCCACGAAAAACAAAAGGGGCGAATAAAATGTTTTTAGTGAAATCAAGAAACACTGCAGTGAAAATAAGATTTTAGGAATTATATTACTAAATGCCGCAGAGGATTTTATATTTTTGACTACATTGTCCCTAAATCACAACCTCTGAATTTTGCGAATTGTATTTGAGCTTAAAAAATAGAAAGCAATATAGTTAAGGAAGCTATGGATAAGTCAGTGGTACTGTCATGCGCGCCATCCTTTGGCCATAGATAGGCCATGACACCATTGCTACTGAATGGATTAGTTGTCTTGGAGCTCGGATCGGCAGGAGTAATGGTGCTATCTTCGGTCACGCCTACAGCTTCGAATTCGGTCGCAACCGCTTGCGATTCGGTGGGACCATAAATGTCCTCTGCTGCTTGAATGAGGGCGCGCCGGGCATCGACAAATTGCGATGATTTTGTAAGATACGTCGTTAGCGTTCGATAATATATTTGCTCGGTTTTATCACACCCAATACTGATGCCCAAACACTCCGCGCTAAGCCCTTCGGCAATTAAATACGCCGATCTATTGGGAATATCGCTGTTTATGCACACGCCACTGTTATCTGACCCCGGTGTATCGGGAAGATTTACCACTGCTGTCCCGCTAATTATAAGCTCAATAGCATTTGATTTGGATTGACATCCGGTTCCCGAGGAGGGTCACCGCGGAGTAACACCATTAAATCCCGTTTTTCAAATAAATTTAGTTGAATTATCCGTAGTATTTGTTGCATGCTTTTCCCCAGGTCTTTTGCATCTTGCAAATATTGGTTTGCAGTCAAAATCTTGTGTTGCGCGGTTTTATAATTTTGTTGGCGGACCATTATCTCCACCGCACTGATTAACTCCTCCGCCTTAGTGTGCAGTGTTACCGCGGACTCAAATGTGCCCCCAGCCCACTGGCTGGCGTTAGCCTGCTCGGCATCCACACGAAGCAGACTAACGATCGTACTCATTCTTGACAACTCCAACAATTGCCGGCTTGTGTCCGCTATTAACGCATCGGGAGTACTGCGTGACGAAACAACGATAGACTCTTGAATAAGTTCTCGCTGTTGCCAAACATAAACCATGCCGGTTACGGCAAGCAACACAATGGCGAACTTGGTTAAAATTCCAATGCGCTTTGTTTTCTTAACCGGGTTACTTTGATGGTGCCGCTCGGTATTTGGAAGCTTTGTTTGGGCAATAGTTGCTTTGGATTTTTTAAATGCCGTGCCAGGATAATTTACCCGGCTGCCTGCAACTTGTTTGTGCACCAACTCAAGCGCCGAACCGAATTCTGCAACTGTTTGCGGGCGATTCTGAGGACTCTTCGACAATGAAACGCGAATTAGATTTTGCAGCTCCTGCGGGACATTGGCGGGAAAATTTAAGTTCAGCTCACTTTGTTCATAAACCAACTCGCCCACTATCGCAATCGCCAACTTATTATCGAAAGGATTCTTACCACATACTAACTCGTAGCAAACCATTGCCAATGAATATAAATCACTACGCGGGTCAGTAGCCTTTCCACAAGCTTGTTCCGGCGACATATAACGCGGACTACCGAACAATTGACCCGTAGTCGTCAACACCGAATCGTCTCTAATCGCCGCGATCCCAAAGTCGCCTATCTTGGTGAGACAATGAATATCAACAAATATGTTTTGTGGTTTTATGTCGCGATGGACAACGCCGTGTTCATGGGCATAGGCCAGCCCCCGTGCGGCTTGCGAGATAAAATCTATAGCTTGAGCCAGTGTTGGTTTGCCGTGTTCTTTAATCCACTGTTGTAAGGACTTCCCTTCAAACAGCTCCATGGCGATACAGTAGGTGTTGCGATCTTTGAACATATCAAAGACACGGATGATATTCTCGTGATTGAACTTGCCCATGGCCCTGGCTTCGCGCAAGAAGCGTTTCACAAAATCCGGGTTACTATTAAGTTCGGAATGCAAGACTTTCAAAGCCACTTCCCGGCCCAATCCGGTATGCATCGCTTTATATACCTTGCCCATACCGCCGCGCCCCAGCAAAGCAGTCACTTTGTATTTTCCGGCAATGAGATCGGGCGATTCGGAAGCAGTGGGCAACATAGAAGAACCAATTTAATACCGTTAAGGCGGTTTGCGCAGTTTAACAAAAATGCACCCATTTCACAGAGCGATTGATGTTACACAGTAGTAGCCCCACCATAGAAAGACGCCCTATGCCTATGATTACAAAGATGTTTATAAATTTCGGTGAAATGCAAATGGATTGGTATTCGACGCAAATCGTGACTATAGATAACGAAAAGTGACGCGCTAAATAGCAGACCAATCAACAGATTCGCTACATCACTTATACAAATGACCAACCCTCTTCCAGTGAATAGTTCTTAAGATGTGTAGCAATAGTCTCGATGGACATGATTGTATTAGGCTTGATTGCGAATCGCGGAAAGCTTGTCGATATATTCGACTCCCCACTTTTTAAGAGCACACAGAATTGGTGACAAGGTTTCCCCAAATTCCGTCAACGAGTATTCCACTTTTGGCGGGACTTCAGGGTAAACCTTTCTAACCAAGATTTGGTCTGTTTCCAATTCTCTGAGCTGCTTTGTCAACATGCGTTGCGTGATGTCCGGAATCAAACGGCGAAGCTCGTTAAATCGCTTGGTTCCCCCCTGGACATGAAACAGAATGATTCCTTTCCACTTCCCGCCGATTGCCTCAAGAGCCGCCTCAACTGGGCATCCAAAATTGCAGCTGTATTTTTCGTGTCTCATCACTAGCACCTCCGGTGGTATACATTTTGTGCCTATCG
>JASFLF010000660.1:0-3127 GCA_050118235.1 Gammaproteobacteria bacterium
CTCTTTTGTGCCCTTATGTGAAGCTTCACATAAGGGCACTTATGTAAAGTTGTTGATTATGTGAAGTAAATGGAATCGTGTGCATTAAAAGGTAGACGATAAGCGGGTCAGCGACGGCTGGAACTGCAAAATGCTTTACATAATTTCTGTGGTCGTTTGTAGTGGGATAACCACGAAAGGAGACCAATATGAGATACTTCACTTTGCATCAAGCCGCGCCAAGCGTACGACCATCTGCGGTACACACCGATTTTATTGCAGTGGAGCTGTCCCGCATCGACAATCACATGCGCGATGTACAAGGATTGGCAATAGGAACGCGCCGTCGTCAGGTTCGTATTCTGGGTAAGTTATAAAAGCTAATCTGGCCATGAAGGAACGCGCACTGGCCAGGCTTCATGAACCGGAGGACAAAATCCAGCGTTACAGTGCGCCTGACTCACTGATCGGCTTTCTGAAAACGCTGTAATTATGTGAAGGTCGCAATCCGCGTTTCCCCCTGTAGACAGCGGTAAACGCGTGTTCAAACTTGCAACTTCACATAATCAGCAACTTTACATAAGTGCCCATTTGAGACGCTCGATATTTAACCTGTTTCAGGTGAATCAGAAATTGGATTCGTTAGTGCGATTATTAAAGAGAAACGGCAAACCTAAAAAGCGGACATTGCGAATTTTATACAGGTGGTCGGCGGAGCGGATAAAAGCGGAAGTTCGTTGTTGTGTTCTGCGCCAGGAAGGCAGAAACTGGAGCTGTTAGAAATGAGTGACGGATAAGAGGGTGAAATCGACCCTAAGCCGACATTGGCTATTAATAGTTAAAAGTCGGTAGAGTGCCCAATGCTGACCCTTGCTAATTAACCTGTTTCAGGTAAACCAGAAATGGAATTCGTTAGTGTAATATTTTTTAGAGTTAGTTGACGCCAACAGCGGACACTGAGAAATTGTCACTATCAGCTGGTTACAATTTATGAGTTGTATCTATTTCAATTTGATGGGTAAGATAACTTCAGTTACTAATTCGTTGGGAGCGGTATCAGACGGATCGTTTTTATAGATTTCGCGCATCGCATCTCTTTGCTCGTAACCATGCTCCTGAATCCAAGCAAACAAACTGTGATAGGCTAAACCCAATTCATCGTAAGGTCCATGGTGGCTTAACCAAGCTGCTGGACCACCTGGAATCTCGGCGATTTGTGCGTTGTTTAGTGCGGGATACGGTTCAGTAACTCCAATACAAGCATGTACTACGATGTTCTCGTGTTTGTCAGGGTCCTCATTAATACACATTACCGGATTTTCAAAATTCCGTCCAAATCTTTGAAGTTCTTCATATAAGCTATATACCAGCTTTGTGGAATCTTCGAGCATACGGTCAGTGACTGTGACACAATTCATTTTGGCCACTGTATAATTGGGTTCATCGCGAATCGTAATATTGTAAGGAATAATTTGTGCCTGTTGGGCTATGCGTTTTAGAGAGGTAAGGGTGCGTTGTTTTTTTTCCAGATCTTTTTTAATCCGCTCCTGTTCTTGCTGCAGAATTTTTTGAAAATCCGCGCCATCTGCGCTAATCAACTTCTTAATGGTAGGGATTGGAATTTCTAATGAACGCAGCATGCCGATCATTACCGCTTCTCGCGCCTGAGAAGGTATATAATAACGATAGCCTGAGTCTGGATCGACGAAAGAAGGTTTTAACAAACCAACTTCATCATAATGTCGCAAGGCTTTAATCGTTAACCGGCAGCTTTTTGAGAAGCGGCCGATCGGCATGAAGTTGCTATTCACAATTATAGTCCAATCAAATTGTTTCCGCTTCGAGAAGACCGTGCTGTTTTAAAAACTCGGGATCAGCATCAATCATATGATATACGTCCACAAGCAGCCCGTTTGGGTCAACAGCGAAAAAATGTCTCTGTCCCCAGGCTTCATTACAGATCTCCTTTTGTATTTCTATATCCAATTGTTTTGCGCGTTGGTAGATTTCATCAGCATTGTCTACTTCCACCGTCACAAAAAAACCATTGGCGTTTTTCCGATACCCCTCGGGAACGCTGGTGTGATTACGATCCACAAACGCGATTTGCAGATTTTCATCGCTGGGTGAACATAATTGAACATACCAGCCAATGTCAAATAATACGTTAAAACCAAACAGATCCACGTAGAATTTCTTGGATTTTTGTACTGCATCGGAACAAATATCCGGAAAAAGGCTTTTCATCACACTCTCCTTGAATTAGGTTGAAAGATGATTAAGCCTACAGTCTTCCCTAAGGGGAGAGTCAATAAATTGGGATTGTTATCGTTTGGTGAGGTTTTGAATGTGGGCCAGTAGCCTAAAATTCATATTTTTGAACGGATAGTGAAAATAATAAGCTCCCAACCCCAAATCCTGAGTTGTGTAGGATATACGTTGAATTTGCACAGTGACGGTGCTGATGGTGTCAGGCTTATATTGTTATATTTTAGAGCGTAACTCCAATGTCCGCATTGAGTCAACGTACATTAACGCACTGAAGCTGATAGATCTTACTCAGGCGCACTTGAACATATTCGATGTTTTTAAGAGTCCGGAATTGGCAGGTTGCGGCTGTTCATAATTTGAACGACAGGTACGGGAGGTATACTCGTTGCTCATAAGAATATTAGGAGCATCTCATTAATACTGATCGCCGCCATTCACAATTGAGACATACCAGACATTCGCTTGACCATCCCGAGTGCGGTCATTTAATCCCCAGCAAATAGTGGGATTTTCGCGTCTATTCAGGTTTTACCACTCCAAAATGTGTTTAAATCCGGCTATCACGCATATTTTTTAAAAATTCCAAGGAAATTACCGATAAGTTATTGAAATCCAATATGCCTTGGGAAAAAAATCGAGATACCTCGTTAATCAACCTGTTACCAAAGGTAAAAGGTCGCCGTAATATGAATTATTCCATTATTCGCGAAGATTCTAAGCTTAAAGAATTCATCGATTGGCTACCGAAACTTGAGAAAAATGAAAAACCTGAAACAGGCAAACCAGGAACTAGCAAAACTGGATAAGCCCGGATACGGCACCTTAACGGAACACATCACGGTTACCCATGGCCCGCGAATAGAAAACCCGGCATACT
>JASFLF010000661.1:0-3125 GCA_050118235.1 Gammaproteobacteria bacterium
CCCCTTCGAATTGTTCTGCCTCTTGAGCTTCTATATCTACGCTAGGTAAGCGCCGTCCCTGGGCAACCAAATAATTCTTCGCCGTATTTATAGCAATGCGATACATCCACGTATAAAAGGCGCTGTCGCCCCGAAAGTTGGGTAATGCCCTGTAAGCTTTGATAAAGGCTTCCTGAGACACATCCAAGGCTTCATCCTGGTCTTTAATATATCGGGAGATAAGTTTGACAACCTTATGCTGATATTTGCGCACAAGTACATCAAACGCGGATTTATCTCCTTTTTGTACACGCTCGACAAGCGATTGATCCACAGTTTGTTCGCCCATATGGGCCAAACCCCTTCTTCTTATGGGGCAAACTCCAATCGCCTACACAGGTAGACAATTGGCCAATTAGTAAGTTCGCCCGTCCTTTGTAATATTCGTATTTTGGCTTTCGAAATTCAAAAGTGCTAATCATAAGCAATAAACCCTCCCCTTGGGAACACAATAAAACGGTTTTTGCGAAAAATATCATGCAACCCCCCCCATAATCGAGTAAGCTTTGACGCTATGGTTACCCATTCGACTTATGATGTATTAATTGTTGGCAGTGGCGCCGCAGGCTTAAGCCTGGCGCTTAGACTGGCACCGAGCGCTAAAGTCGCCATAATCGCCAAAGCGCGCTTACAAGATGGCAGCACCAATTATGCGCAAGGCGGTATTTCCGCAGTCATTGATCCCAGCGATTCCATTGAATCCCATATCAATGATACCTTAGCGGCAGGGTCGGGATTATGTGACGAGTCGGTTGTGCGGTTTGCTGTGGAACACGCCAAAGAACAAATTGACTGGCTCATCGAACTGGGTATGCCCTTCACCCATGAAATTCCACCCAGCAACTCCACCGGCTATCACTTGACGAGAGAAGGCGGACACAGCCACCGCCGTGTGATTCACGCCGCCGATGCCACCGGCAAAGCACTGTCCAGAACGCTTATCGATACTTTAAAACAACATCCCAATATCGACTGGTATGAAAATCACATCGCCATTGATTTAGTCACGGGCAAAAAGTTGGGTTATACAGTCCAGCGCATTCACGGCGCCTATATACTGAACAAAGACAGTGATCACGTTGAATTGATACGGGCACGTTTTGTGGTATTGGCAACCGGCGGCGCCAGTAAAGTGTATTTGTACACCAGTAATCCTGACGTTTCCACCGGAGACGGTATTGCTATGGCCTGGCGGGCCGGTTGCCGGGTCGCTAATATGGAATTCATCCAGTTCCACCCCACCTGTTTGTACCACCCGCAAGCCAAGTCCTATTTGATTTCAGAGGCAGTTCGGGGTGAAGGCGGAAAGCTGTTACTACCGGACGGTACGTCTTTCATGGATCAAATTGATCCCCGCGCCGATTTGGCTCCTCGGGATATTGTCGCCCGCGCCATTGACCATGAAATGAAGCGCTTGGGTTTGGATTATGTTTGTCTGGATATCAGTTTTAAATCGGCTGATTTCATTAAGAGTCATTTTCCAAACATCTATGAGCGGTGTTTGAAATTCGGTTACGATATGACGAAGCAACCCTTGCCCGTGGTGCCAGCCGCCCATTATACCTGCGGCGGTGTGATGACCGATCTTCAAGGTCGAACCGACGTTCCGGGTTTATACGCCGTAGGGGAAACGGCGTTTACAGGATTGCACGGTGCCAATCGTATGGCGAGTAACTCATTAATGGAGTGCTTGGTGTTTGCCGCATCGGCAGCCGAACATATCAACAGCCAGTTGGACAAACCCTTTGCGGTAGCAGACATCCCCGCTTGGGACGAAAGCCGGGTCACTGATTCGGATGAAGAGATTGTAGTGGCCCACAACTGGGATGAATTGCGCCGCTTCATGTGGGATTACGTGGGCATTGTCAGGACCAACAAACGGCTGGAACGGGCGTTGCGCCGGGTCAATATGTTGGAACGGGAAATCGACGACTATTACAGCAACTTCCGGGTTACTAATGATTTACTGGAGTTGCGTAATTTAGTGGCCGTAGCCCATTTAATCATCCAGTCAGCCATCGCCCGAAAAGAAAGCCGGGGATTGCATTATACGTTGGACTACCCTCACACCAACCTACCACCACAAAACACTATATTATTCCCGCCTAATTATCTTGCTCCGGAACAAAGCGAGTGCGAAGACGAACCCGTAACTGCCTGAAGACCTCCTCATCGACCGCGTCAGCGAATATCACTACTGAAATATACCGATCCAACCAATTGTCTTGTTCGGTTTGAAGATTAAGCGCCACAAACGACGGGTGACACGTGCTTGTGGGTAACAATTGCGCCAACACGTCCTCCCCCGTACGGGTCGAGATTTGCCAGTCGTTGTCCGCTTGCCAGGTCAGCAAGGGGAAGAATTGCCATCTCAGCGGATGCGGAGGCCGCCAGGGTAAAGCGTCAATCCAGCCGCTTTTATATAAATTAACCGTCAAGCTGGCAAGCAACAATGCCAGTAACGTTATCTTGATACCCCACGCGACCTGGATAAAAACCGTGAGCAGAGCGGCGCCTATATAAATAAGCAATAGCAAGATCAACAGGCGCTTGGATGGCGCCAGTTCAATGTGTAACGGCGGCTCGAATCTTCTGGACGACATCACAGATCACCGGGTCTACGGGAACAGTTCGTCCCATGAGATATTCCAGCAACAAGGCATCCGGCGTATCCAATAGTTGCTGAAATGCCGCGCTATCAGCGTAAGTGAAGGATTCATAGTGCTTGTGCAAGTAGTTTTGTAACAAATAATCCAATTCCAGCATGCCGCGCCGGCAACGCCAGTATAAGCGGTTCCTGCTCAGCGGAGGGGGGCTTGAATCCGGCTTACTGCCCATTTAGAGCAACCGTTTCAGCATGAGTTTTTTGATATGACCAATGGCTTTGGTTGGATTCAGCCCTTTAGGACAGACGTTAACACAATTCATAATGCTGTGACAGCGAAACACTTTATACGCCCCCTCCAACTCTTCCAGGCGCTGAGAAGTAGCCTGATCCCGGCTGTCGGCCAAAAAACGCCAGGACTGCAACAATGCCGCCGGGCCGCGAAATTTATCCGGATTCCACCAGAACGACGGGCAGGCTG
>JASFLF010000662.1:0-3122 GCA_050118235.1 Gammaproteobacteria bacterium
GCGACGGTTATGGAAGATCGGGTCACCCGCCAGTTGGAAGAACAACTGGCCATTACTGAAGACGCCATCGCCGTGCAATCCACCACCAACCAGGGGTTGGCCACGGTGGATTTGTCGTTTGCCTATGGCAAGGATATCGATATCGCTTTGCGCGATGCATCCACTCGTCTTGACCGCGCCAAGCGCTTCTTACCGGACACCATAGATCCGCCGGTAATTTACAAACGCGACCCATCACAGATTCCCGTACAGGAGTTTGTAGTCAGCTCCAATGTGCGTGACTCGGTGGAATTGCGCACCTGGGTGGACGATGTATTTCGCAAGTGGTTTCTCAATCTGCCGGGTGTGGCCGCCGCAGAAACAGGTGGCGGTTTGATACGAGAAATCCATATTCGGCCAGACCAGCGGCGCCTGGCGGGCGTGGGCCTGACCATGCAGGATCTAATCGACGCCTTGCAAAGAGGCAACCGCGAAGATCCCGCCGGGCGCCTGCAAATGACACGCCAGGAGTTAGCAGGCAAGATAAGCGGCCGGTTTGCCAGTGTGGAACAAATCCGCCACCTGCCGTTGCGCCTGCCCAACGGCAATGTGATTTATATGGATGAGGTGGCCGAGACCATAGACACCAGCAATGACGAGCGCCTGCGGGTGCGGGCAAACGGGGTCCCCGGAGTCAAACTGTCCATCCAGAAACAACCCACCGCCAACACTGTGTCAGTAGTCGACGTTGTGAACGCCCGCATCGATTGGCTGCGCCGCCAGGGCTTGCTGCCGGAAGACATAGAAGTCACCACCGTGGCGGATCAATCCATTTACATACGCCAGGCGTTGAAAAATTCCACTACGGCCGCGCTCAGTGGCGCATTGCTGGCCATGGCGGTGGTGTATATCTTTTTGGGTAACCTGCGCCGCACACTCATCATAGGCAGCGCCATCCCCATCGCCATCATGGTGACGTTTGTGTTCATGGGAATCGGCGGCCTGACCTTGAACGTGATGACATTGGGCGGGCTCGCACTAGGCGTTGGCATGCTGGTGGATAACACCATCGTCATGCTGGAGAACATCTATCGCCATCAACGCGAGGGCGAAGCGCCCGAAGACGCCGGCGTGCACGCCGCGGCGGAAGTCAACAGCGCCATCGTGGCTTCGACCAGCACCAACTTGTCGGCGGTGTTGCCGTTTTTGTTCATAGGCGGCTTAACTGGATTGCTATTTCGCGAGTTGATCTTCACCATCTCGGCGGCCATATTGGCATCCATGGTGATTGCCTTGACATTAGTGCCTGCCCTGGCAGCCAGAGTCCGCAGCCTGAAACAATCCCCCATGCGACGGGCCGTGGACAATGCCATGGCATGGCTGCAGGAAAAATACAGCGCCATAGTCGCGCGCATATTGCGTTTTCCCTGGCCGGTGCCGGTGGTGTTTGTCGTCGCATTGATCCTTTCTTTGCCGACGTTTTTCAGCGGCAAACAAATCTTCCTGCCAAAAATGGATGACGGTCTGGTTACCATCCGGTTGCTCACCGATCCCGGCACCACGCTGGATGAAATGGATCGCACCACGCAGATGATCGAAAACATGTTATTTCAGCAGCCGGAAGTGGAAAGCGTATTCACCCTGGCCGGCGGTTCCATTTTCGGCCGAACGGAACGGGAAATCCCCAACCGTACCACCATTTCCGTGCAACTGGTACCGTTGGCCCAGCGCGACATCAGCAGCGGTGAATGGATCAAGAAGATGCAAAAACAAATTGCCGCCAAGCAAATGGCGGGCTTGAAAGTGCGTATCTACCAAAGAGGCATACGGGGAATTCGAACCAGTCGTGGCGATGACGATATTAGCTTGCGCGTTCAGGGGCCGAATCTCAAGAAACTGGAGGAACTGGCCACGGAAATGGTCTCACGGCTGCAAACCGTCAAAGGCCTGAATAACGTGGCGAGTTCTTCCGAAGAGGAGAACTTTGAGATCTCCATACAAATCGACCGCGACCGGGCGAAAAACCTGGGACTGGATGTGAAAGACATCAGCCAGGCCATGCAAATTGCATTGGAAGGCATTGTGGTGACCGATTTCATCCAAGGCGACCGGGCTTATGACGTGCGTTTGCGTTTACCGCGCTCAGAGGCTTCCGATCCCCAGGATTTGGAATCCATCGTGTTATTCCCCGCGGTGGGCGACCGTCCGCCGGTGTATTTGGGCAGCGTGGCCCACGCGAATTTAGTGGAGTCACCGGCCACTATCCTGCGCGATGCGCAGATGCGCATTGTGGAAGTCACCGCCAGCGTGGCCGAAGATGCCACCTTGGGTGGGGTGTTAAAACAAATCGACAAAGCCCTGGCGGACATGCCCTTGCCGCACGGCTACAATATCTACGACGGCGGCGCCAAGGAAGCGCTACAGGAAGGCCGACAGATGACCTACGTACTGTTAGCGCTGGCGCTGTTCCTGGTATTCGTAGTCATGGCCGTGCAATACGAATCATTGCGCAATCCTTTTGTGATTATCGTCAGCGTACCGTTTTCGGCCATAGGCGTGGCCCTGGGGATATATCTTGTAGATCTGGCCATCTCCATGCCCGTATGGCTGGGCATGATCATGCTGGCCGGCATAGTAGTCAACAACGCTATCGTATTGGTGGAGTATATCGAAATCCTCCGGGAAAAAGGCATGCAGAAAACGCCGGCCATCGTGGAAGCGGCGCGGTTACGGTTGCGGCCAATTTTAATGACCACTTTGACCACCGTAGTGGGGATGCTGCCCTTGGCGCTGGGATGGGGAGAAGGGGCTGAAATGCTGCAACCGTTAGCGGTGACGATTGTGTCCGGATTGTCTTTTTCGGTACTGGTGAGTTTGTTGTTTGTGCCGGTGATGTATAGCTTGTTTCATTTGGGGGAAGGCGTGGCCGGGATTGAGACCATGGCGGCTCAGCCGCTGAAATAATTCATTAGATGGTAAATACTGGTTTATGCCACGTGAGGACACGAAGAGCACAAAGAGACATCGCTCATCCTGAGTACCGGCGAAGGTTCAACCACCACCAAAAGATTCATTTCGCAATGCCCATGAATGGAATCATTCTTTGATGGCGTTTAGCCATGCTTTTCTCTGGTTGATCAGGT
>JASFLF010000663.1:0-3121 GCA_050118235.1 Gammaproteobacteria bacterium
TATAGGTGTAAGGTTAAAGGTGACAGTGCCACATGAGAGAGTGAAAACGATTGCTTGCTAGGCATTCTTTTTTACAATTACGAACAACGAACAACGAACAACGAACAACGAACAACGAACAACGAACAACGAACAACGAACAACGAACAACGAACAACGAACAACGAACAACGAACAACTAACAACGAACAACGAACAACGAACAACGAACAACGAACAACGAACAACGAACAACGAACAACGAACAACGAACAACGAACAACGAACAACGAACAACGAACAACGAACAACGAGGAAAACCAACATGGTAGCGATATTTCCAGGAGTAACAACCGCCGGTGGCAACTGCATGGCCATGCCGGATGTGTGTAAAACCCCGGTACCACCACCGGTAGGGCAAGTGCCCATACCATATCCGAACAACGGAATGCTCAATCAAGCCACCAATGCTTCGACTAAAGTAAAATTCGTCAACAAGGAAGTTGTGACGTTAAAATCAAAAATCCCTAAATCCACGGGAGACGAGGCCGGGACGCTAGGTGGATTGGTCTCCGGTAAGAATATGGACGAAGTGGGCCTTAAGAAAGGGAGTAGCAAAGTAAAGATAGAAAAACAGCCTTGTATTCACTTAACATCAATGACCGCTCACAATGGCACCAACGCCAATTCGCCATTAGGGACAATAATGGCGACGGGTCAATCAAAAGTGATTGTGGCACCGTAAGTGAAATCCAATTGGCTGTGGGAGCCGGCCGAGCCGGCGATACGATGAGGGGAAAGACAACAGTTCTTGACGCTATGCAACTTGCGGGAGCAGCTATAAGACCAAGGTAATTTATTCAAAGAACCGCGTAAATGTCTCGACAGCTTCCCGTGGAGTGCGGTAGTTGTTCACTTTTGCTTTGGTATCCTCATACCCCAGCGCCATGCCGCAAATGAGAATACAGTCAGCAGGATAGCCTAAGAACTCCTTCACAATAGCCGGATATTCCGCCAACGCCGCTTGCGGACATGTTGCCAGGCCTTCCTCTACGGCCGTCAGCATTATGGATTGTAAAAACATACCATAGTCGATAAAAGAGCCGGTTTGCATGCCGGCATCCATGAAGAAAAACAGCATAACCGGTGCATTGAACGCCCGGTAGTTGGCCGCCCATTGATCCAGTCGTTTTTGTTTGTCTTCTCTGCCAATGTCCACCGCAGAATATAATTGCAGGCCGGTCGCTCTGCGCCGGCTTTTGTAAGGTTCCTTCCACACAGTGGGATAATATTGATAATCCAGCTCAGACTGAGCGCCGCTGCGAAAAGCCGTTTCGAGCTGCTGTTGCAGTTGGCGTTTCCGGCTGCCACTGACCACAGCCACCTGCCAAGGTTGAGTGTTGGCGCCGGACGGCGCATGCCGGGCGGTATCCAATATTCGTTCGATTTTTTCCTGTTCCACAGCGATATCTAAAAACGCTCGAGTGGATTTACGTTTCATTAAGGCCTCTTTTACCAGCATGACATATACCTAATTTAACACCGGATAATGATCGGTTAATAGTTAAGAGATTTCACATGCGAAGAGCTTACTACGAAAAAAACCTTAACAACAAATCTAAATTCCGGTCGATATTCTAACTACTTGATGTTAAAACCTTCGGTTTTTCTGCTACACTCAATGCTATTCTTGTTTGGCAAGAAGATATAAAAATTATATAGATCTGTCTTGTTTACTTATGAGCGCAGTGTCTATTGTGGAGTAATTATTTTGTGGAATTAAAAATATTCGTTAAAGGAAGGAGTCACAATGACAGGTTTTAAGATCTTTGCTCGTGTGTTCTTATTGTTGGTGTTATGTTTGGTCGGCGTGAGTGTATCTGCGGATGAGCGAGTTAAGCCGTTTGTGTTGGCATCCAATGAAGCGGGGGATATGGGTGATAAAATCGCGGCGGTTAAGACTAAACTGGAATCAGCGGGTTTTACAGTAGTCGGTGAGTACGAGCCTTATGACGGAGCCCATATTATCGTCGTGACAAATGATGAATTGAAAAAGGCCGCTGCCAGTCAGAGTCGTGGCGGATATATTGCGGCACAACGGGTGGCGCTGACCGACGTCAACGGTAAGATCCAAATTTCCTATACCTATCCTAATTATATGGCCAAAGCATATCGGGTCGATGCGGATTTGAGCGGTGTCACCGAAAAACTGAAACAGGCGTTAGGATTTGTGGACTATTTCGGCCCTGACAAAGGTGTGAAGGAGAAGAAGCTGGGTAGATACCATTACATGTTTGGTATGGAGCGCTTTGACGAACCGTATGAATTGGCCACTCACGCAAGCCACGAGCAAGCCGTGCAAACGGTGGAAAAAAATCTGGCGGTGAAGGTCAGTGGCGTTTCCAAGGTCTACCGTATCGATATCCCAGGCACCGAACAAACATTGTTTGGCGTGGGGTTTAAGGGCAACACGGAAGATGACAAATATCAGGATGATAAATACATCATGAGCGAAATTGATTTTAAAGACATCCGTTCCACGGCGCATCTGCCTTATGAACTATTAGTCAATGGTAACGAAGTGGAAGCATTGCACGCGCGGTTTCGCATTGCTATCAATTTCCCCGACCTTAGCATGATGGGCAGCAATAGTTTTATGAATATTATGTCGACACCCAAAGCCCTGTTTAAGGCGTTAGCGGCCGTTGCCGGTGGCAAAGAATAAACGGTTTAGTACATTGTATTTCCGTGAGGTCGTTCATCAGCCCGCCGGTCTGTGAGCGCGCTTTAACACCAGCGCGCTGCCGGCCAGCGCCACCAGCGCAAAACCGCTGCCGGCCAGAAACGTCATCTGCGAGCCGAACGTATCCCACAATAAACCGGCGATCACACTGGCCATTAATATGGCTATACCGGTGCCGAAACTGAATAGTCCAAACGCACTGCCCCTGAGATCCGGCGGGCAGGAGTCGGCCACTAAAGCGGCAAACAGTCCTTGAGTCAGCGCCAAATGCAATCCCCATAGCGCCGCGCCAATGCAGGCATGCACAACTGTGGTGCTATATGCCAGCACAAGATGCGTTACCATCAGTAAGCCAAGCCCAGCCAGCAACAAGCCTGAACGCCCCCACTTATCCGACAA
>JASFLF010000664.1:0-3115 GCA_050118235.1 Gammaproteobacteria bacterium
CCAGTTTGTGTGTCATGATTCATCCTTTTGCAGAAGATAGCGTGTAAAGAGAGCGGCTCAGACTCTGGCCTTGATCGTTTTAATCACCCGGCCCAGCAGCGGGACCCGCTCATAAATCAAAGCGCCAGCGTCGAAATAGTCTTGGTGAAAATGGACCTTTTTACCGAAGCGTATTAAGGAACAGCCATTGATCTCCACAGTGTTGTGCTTGTCGAAGGTTTTGTGACGCAACGTCATGGTCCAAAACAAGGCGGCGGAGGTTGCTTTGCCTGAGTTTGTGTCAATAAAGTGTTTGTGAAAACGGAATTGGCAGTGGGCGACATTCTTGTACATCTCGGCAAAATATTCCCCCAATGGCTGTAAGCCGTGAATCTCGTGAAACGGATCCACGAACACGATGTGGGGTTCATAGATGTCGTTGATTCTTGATACGGTGTCGAATTGCATGTCGCTGAACACGCTAATAAATGTTTCGACGATCTGTTCATTTGCCTGATATTCCTTATCAGAGCTATCCGAAACAGATTGATCAATAACAGAGTGTTTCATGACAGTGTATTCCATAATTAAATGTCCTTAGCTACGTAGCAAACGGCTGTTTTTTATATCGGTGGGGACTTGCTTTAAATCCCAAATGATCCCGAACGAAGCCAGTGTTTTTAAAAAGTAATACGTCAAATCGATTTCCCACCAGAAAAACCCTTGTCGTACCGAACCCGGGTAGTGATGGTGGTTGTTGTGCCAGCCTTCGCCACAAGTCAGTAGCGCGATGAGCAGACTGTTGCGGCTGTCGTCCTTAGTGTTATAACGCCGGCGTCCGAACCGGTGAGCCAGGGAGTTCACGGTATAAGTGGCGTGGTACAAGGCGACCGTGGAAATGAAGAATCCCCACACCAGCAATTGACCACCGTCGGTGCCCAGGCCCGGCGCGCTATAGGCCAGCAGGGATCCCAGTGCATAAAGTCCTATACCAAGGGCCAGTGGTACCGCAGAGTCATAGCGGTCCAGCCATTGGAGTTCCTTGTATTTGCGTAAATCGGGAATACGATCCTGCTTAATGCTGAAATTTTCCCGGGAGGTAAACCAGCCCATGTGACTCCACAAAAACCCGTGTTGTTTCGGGGAATGCACATCGGCTTCCCGGTCGGAATGTATGTGGTGATGCCTGTGATGCGACGCCCACCATAAGGGCCCTCGCTGGGCGGCTGAAGCGCCGATTAACGCAAAGATAAATTGCGCCACCCGGGAGGTCTTGAAGCTCTTGTGGGAGAAATATCGGTGGTAAAAACCGGTGATGGCCAGCATGCGAATCAAATACAGTAGCACTGCAATGGTCACTGCGACAGGGCTCCAGCCCACCCAGAATACGCCCAAACATCCCAAGTGAATCGCTACGAAAGGTAGCACCCGCAGCCAGTCGACTTGTTTGGAGCGTGGATGATCTTGGCTATTTTGAGTTGCACCGTCTGCCGTAGTGTCCAGCCATTGTAGAAAAATAGCTTTAGCATTGAATTTATTTGCGGTGGTCTTAATGGCATTGGGTGTTGACATAATATTGCTTCCTGAAATGGGGCGTTTCCTATGAATTATTATTTCTATGATAACGATTAAGAGCCCGTTACGTTCGCAAGCGACGGAATACCAGGGTGACCTCACCCAGTGTGAATCCTAGCTTTTTCATTACGGAACGGTTGATCACGGTGTCGCGGTCAATCATGTACATCCAGTCATCGAAATCGACGTGATAAACCTCACCGTCCACCTCCAAGGCCATGGTATACGTCCAGAACAAAGTGTTGCCGTAGGCGACACCGGTCGCTTCTCCAACCACGTCATCGGCCGTGCCGCGGTAACGGTGTTGATCGAGCTTTTGCAGCGTCCAGACGCGCCGTTGGGTAGTGCCATCGGCATAAGTGAAGTGTTCGTCCAGCACGCCTTTGTTGCCTTGCCAAGTGCCTTGCATCTTCACTTCAAAGCGCTTGATGACTTTGCCGCTGCGGTTTTGAAACATGCCCCACGCTTCCAATGGACCGTTGAAATAGCTCGCCATATCGAGTTGGGGCGATTCGCCTTGATAGTCTTCTATGGTTGTTGAACATCCGGCGGTGATAATGCTGAATATAATTATTGATAGATAAGAGTATGATTTAGTCGATTTGAAAATAGCCATGTTTAACCTCCCTGCTGTCCGATTAATTGGGCGCGTAAATTCGCTGCCCGGGTTTTCGGGTGCAACCAAATAGCCAGCAGCGCCGGTCCGAACTGAACGTCGGTGACTTTACCAGCATCACGACCGTTGACTAAAAATAGGGTGTGATGATTGTCGTCCATCACTGTGGTGATGCTGTCACCGGGTTTCACGTCGGGCCAGATGCCGCGTAATTGTTGCGCCCAACGAAGCTGTTGTGACTTGTCGACAATCTTTAACCGGCGCCATTCCTTAACGGTAGTGTCAATTAAGGTCTCGCGGCTGATGTTTTTCTGATAAACAATGTGTAGTGCAATGGGCAGTGAGTAGGGTTGGGATTCAGCGCCTTTTTGTTGAGGGCTTTTGCTCAAAATACCCAGGTCAGGATCCTGCTTGACAGGTATTCCAAGGTAGGTACCGTTTTGCGTCCACAAACTGGCCCGGTAGATGGAAAATCCAAACCATTTCATGTGCCCTTCGCCGACTTTGGATAATTCCAATTTGGCTATTCCCGATAATCGCTGGGTTGTCGGCACGCTGCTGCTGGTGTCTTCGTTTGCGTCGCTTGCAACAGGCACCCAAACCAAACACACGATAACTAGTGCAATAACTTTTGCAGCAAAAAAAGGGACAGAGCCACAGTCAGGCGCATGGAGAGTTTCTACGCTCTGCCCCTTAAAAAGCTTGCTTGTCGATAGGTTCGTTTGGTTGGTCATGCCGATTCCTGTTACATCACTCATCAAAATTTATGCAGTAGTGGTGTTGCCAAATGACATGGCCTTTTTATGCTTGAACCGGTTGATGACGGCCTGCATCACCGTATTAATCGGATCCCATTGGACTAATGCGGTAAAGATGGGATAGCAGGCAACTAAAGCAATCCAAGCCGGCATAGTTGGGTTGGTCAGCAATAAGCCCAATATGGCG
>JASFLF010000665.1:0-3113 GCA_050118235.1 Gammaproteobacteria bacterium
ACCACTTCAGCGGTAATTGTCAGGTTGGTTGTGTCACTGGTTGCTTCGTTGGCTTCAAATTCAAGGTAAGCATTGGTGATAGCGGCACCTTGAGGAATGTTCACGTTATCAAAGCGTAAGCCCACGGTTTGGGTAATGTCATCCCCGACGGCACTCGGCTGGTAACTGACCCGTAATTTGGGGCCTCTGGCAGTGCCGCCGCTGTTAAAAGTATAAAAGCGCCGATAATTTTTCGAATCCGACGTGCCATCCACAAACAACATAAATGCCAAATCGTTACCGCTGGTCCAGCCGCCGCGGCTAACGATTTCTTGCACGACAGGGATTAAACTGGGGGTGGTGACGGTTCGATTCAGATTACGATTTTCGATGTTATTCCAGTCCACTTTTGCGGTGGTTTGGGTGCGGTCTGTAACGTGTTGGCCAGTGGTCTCACTCCATTGCAGTGAGTCATCCACCGCGTCGCCGTAGATATCCATATTCAAATCGCCTTTGCCTCTTTCTTTCACGGTAAAGACGATCTCAGCTTTTGTAATAATGGCACCTTGCGGGATAGTCACATTTTGAAAGCGTATACCGGCGCCCGCGTGGTTACCGCCGCTGACATAGAACAAATCAAAATCGGGGCTGTCGGTGTGCAAGGTGCCGTCGGCCCGTTCTTCGGTATCGTTGACATTATCGGAGATTTCGATGGTTTCTTCGCTGACACTGCTCAAGGTCGCATCTTCCACCAGATTCAATTCATTGCTATCCAGGGTTACCACGCCTGAGGCGGTGGCTTCCTCCGCATCGTCACTATCCTGGGACACGGAAACCGATATGCTGTGTGTGTTGCTATTGGCGCAGCTTTCTATTTCACACACATCCTGATCTATATACGAAAGTGGAAACAATACCGGGCCGCCGCCGTTACTGCCGTTAAACCGCATCAATCCAACGTTTATGTTGGTGGCGTTGGTCAGTATGCTGGTTAAGGCTTCCTTCATACGATTCAGTCTGGATTGCGATTGACCGTCGGTCCAATTCATGGATCCGGATGTGTCCAGGACAAACAACACATTGGGTTTTACAGCGGAGTTTGTGGAGCTGAAGAAAATTTCCGTATCGTCGGCGACCACCGGTGTGCTGACCACTAAGCTCAAGAGAAAGCCTATGGCGAATGCATTTAACGGGCGAAACCGTTTGTGTTTGACTGAATTAGCGGGTGATGTATACATAACAAACCTCGATACAGATTGCTTTCGATTGAATAGCGGTTTCCGGTTTAAACATTCGGGCCGATGCGTCGCACACCTTGCGACATACTGACATTGGCGCCGTTGTTGTCCCGGCTGGCGGTGCCCGTGGCGTCAAACCGATAAGAGGAAAACGCGCTGGAGTTTTGTCCCAGGGAAAATCCGAATGCAATACCCGAGCCTAAATAGGTGACATCGGCGCTGCTGGTGATTGAGCTGTCACCGATATCCAGGTCTACCGAGACCGTGTCTTCGGTG
Source organism: Gammaproteobacteria bacterium (assembly GCA_050118235.1). Lineage (GTDB taxonomy): Bacteria > Pseudomonadota > Gammaproteobacteria > SZUA-152 > SZUA-152 > JAJDNG01. The sequence continues at coordinate 1,494 of JASFLF010000665.1, forward strand.
AGAATGGCCTGCACGAGGGAGTTGGTGTCGTCCAGGGCATTTTCGATGGCGCTTTCCGCCGCATGGAACGTAACGTTGTAGTTCATAATGTTGGCGGCCATTTTTTCTTCCAAGGTGGTTGAGCGCATGGCGGTGACGCCGATAATGGTCAATACCAACAACATGATTAAGCTGACGATCAACACAGCTCCGGATTGACGATGAAACTTCTGCATAGTTTTTTTTCCTCTATAAAAAATCATTGCCGGTTGCGTAAATTAATGGTCTCGGTGTAAACCCGGCGCACCCTCCGGTCTATAGGATAGGTGACCGTTGCACCGGCAGTGCCCTCAGGATCTATGTCGGTGCCGGCTACAGTGTAAGTATTGCTGTCATCCTGCTCCGATATCGCGTCAATGGTGGACATTAATACTCCCACTTTAATACTGTCGACGTTTTGCATATTGAGACTACCGTCGTCGGCGCTCAGGTATTGCAGGTAGCCGGTGGTCAAACGCTGGCCGTATAACACCTGCAGGTTGTCAACACCTTCCACAATTGAGATCAAGTTGGCGTCGATATCAGCGCGATACAACGCATTGATGGTCGCGCCCCGGTTATTGGTTTTAACACTGCCATCGGCATGGCGGGCGGGCGCCACAAAGTAGACGTTGGATTCAACGCGATACACGCGCGCGCCGGTGGCGTAAGCTTTGCTCAAGTTCGCCGTTGAGTTATGCGTGGCGGCGTGGCGGATTAAAATATCACTGCCGCTAGTGCCAACGTCAGATACCCTGAATATGTCCACCGAGTCGCAATCGGCTATAGCCAGGACGTCATTGGCGGCAAAGTTACCCGGATTTTGCGGAATTTGAATATCGCCCGTGATGGGTGAGGCGGCGTTGGTGGTTTGGGCATCCACCGCGGAGGCGAACTGAGTGATGATGACATCCGTACCCTCTAAAGGCAGATTGGCCAGTGTATAGTTATTGCCATTGGTATCGGTGAGCGTGGTTGGCAACTCCGACGGTGCTATAGGGTCCCAGGCAAGGTTGCCGACTTTGGCACCACCGAGGGCGGTAGACGCGAGGTCAGATGTCGGCGCGTTGTTTGCGACGATAGTCGCAGGGATATCCTCGGGATCGGCGCAACCTTGGTAACCAATCATGCGTACATCTTGTGACAGCAAGTCCAACACGATTCGGCCGTTTTCCTGCAAACGGGCCAACTCTTCGTTCATGCGGTAGGACTGTTTACTGCTTAAAAAGATCTGCGCCACGCCGCTCAGCAATACCAGGCTGATGGTGATGGCCACCATGATCTCGACAATGGTCATGCCTTTTTGTATGGACGGAAGTTGTTTGCACGTAAGCCGTTTAACGGAAGGTTGTTTAAAGGAAAGTTTGTTCATCGTCATCGTTTCCTATAGCTGTACACTGATGGCAACGTTTTTGTTGGGGGAGTCCTGGTCGGAGTTTTCCACCCAATTCACCGTGACGGTAAAAATATTGCCGGTGCGCGTTACCGTACCGCTGCCTGCGGGCAATAACGACAAGTGATCGTCCACCCATTCTTGCAAGTCATTGTCCGCCAGGGATTCGGCGCTGCAGCCGTTGGCGGTGTCGATACAAGTGGGCGTAG
>JASFLF010000666.1:0-3107 GCA_050118235.1 Gammaproteobacteria bacterium
TCACCATTTTCCAAATCCGATTGATCCGCCGGGCTATTGTCTACGATTTTGACAATTTCCACGCCATAATCTATTTGTTTGGCCGCTAATTCGCCGAAGGATAAATCTTTTATCATTACGCCTAGCCAAGGTTGATTTTCCCCGGCGGCCATGGTTTGGATTGACGGCAATAGCAAGAATATGGTGCTAATGATTAAAAAGATGATCTTTATATTAGTGTTTTGCATTTGAATTCTCGAGAGCTTCGTTAATCAAATAGTCGGTTTTTGATCGACACCGAAAATACCCCGCAAATTGACGTATAAAACTTCGCAAATCACACGTCGTTCAATTTCAACAGCTGTTTTCTCCAACAACACCAGAAGTTGCGTATTGCGTTCGATTACGGGCGCAATCAGTTTTCCACCTTGCTTTAATTGTTCTATCAACGGTGGTGGAATTTCAGTACATGCCGCTGTGATAGCAATTCGATCATAAGGTTGTAATTTTGCATAACCCAATCCGCCATCCGCATTGACCAAGATCACGTCTTTGTAACCTGTCTTCTCCAGGTTGTTCTTTGCAAATGCAAACGTCAAAGGATCAATATCCATCGCTACCACTAAACCTTCATCGCCCACTACTTCTCGTGCCACCGCAACGCCAAATCCTGAGCCGAGTCCAATTTCCAGAAATTTATGGTCTTGATTCAGACCCAAAGGTTCATAGAACAACGGATAGCTGTGTGGACACGATATGGTGGCACTTTCTCCAGGAAGAGGAAGAGGTACTTCCTCGTACGCGTAATCCCGATATCGGGTGGGGATGAACTCTTCTCTTGGCACTTTCAGCAAGGCCTGTTTGATCCGTTCTGATGTTAGCAAACGTTTTTTTATGAGCCAGGCGACTTTTGCCACTCTTTCTCGTGCAAGATCTTCTTTACGTTTGCTTGGCGATGTGGGAGGAGGAATGATCCAACCTTGCATAGTTGCCTCTTTATTAAAAAAGCACTTGAAAAATGCCGTTGTAAAAAGCGCTTAGGTGTTTGAAACACTATGACCGTGGCGTTCAACGCGTCAGCAATGGCTATGGTACGCTCCCAGGCCATTTGGGTCACGTTGTCCCACTTGAAATCGCCGCATCGGGCTAGTGCTTGTTCAGACAATGGTTCGTTTAAGCGTCGATAGATAGGGCTGGTTGCCTTGTGAGTAATTAGTTGCCAGGCCTTTAACGCAAATATAAAATCTTTCGGTGCTGTCGACCGACATCGCTGTGCAGTGGAGACACGGGGAAGTTGATAGAAGGTTTGTTGGACTTCCAGAATAGTGAAATCATGAAACAAACGCTGTTGAGCTTCTGCGAAACCGCACGTTCCCACATATATATTGCTACGACGTTTGTTTATAGTTCGCGCACAATCAAATATTGATGTGTTTTTGTAAAGAACAGAAAAGATGGGTTTTGCAGAACCGATTGGCAATTTCTATCTGATTGCTAGTTTCTACGAAATCGTTTTCGATAGAGGTTTCTCAATGTTAGGTGCAATTGCCGGAGATATCATCGGTTCTGTATACGAAGGCCAACCGATTAAAACAACCCATTTTCCACTCTTCAGTCCCGGATCTACGTATACAGACGACTCTGTGCTCACCGTGGCAATTGCCGACGCGATTCTAAATAATATTGAATATAGCGTTGCGTTGAAACATTGGGGCTGTCAATATCCCAACGCGGGTTATGGTGGAAAGTTCTATCATTGGTTGTTCTCGCCAGCCTCCGAGCCTTACAATAGCTGGGGAAATGGCGCGGCAATGCGGGTGAGTCCCATAGGTTTTGCTTTTGAGTCACAAGATGACGTACTCCTGCAGGCGCGCAACAGCGCGGCGGTAACCCATAATCATCCGGAAGGCATTAAAGGTGCGCAAGCCGTTGCAATTGCGATTTATCTTGCCCGGATAGGGAAAAGCAAAGCGGAGATTAAACAGGAAATCCAAACGCGGTTTAGGTATGACTTAAATCGCCGTTTGGACGAGATCCGACCACAGTATCAATTCGATGTGTCATGCCAGGGTTCCGTGCCTGAATCCATAATCGCGTTTTTGGCATCGCATGATTACGAGGATGCCGTACGCAAAGCCATTTCGTTGGGGGGCGACAGTGATACTATGGCCTGTATTGCCGGTGGTATCGCTCAAGCTTTTTACAAGACTATACCCGATCCGATTATTGATGAAGTCAAATCTCGATTGCCCAAGATATTTGTAAAATTGATCGATACGTTTAGTCAGCGGTATGATGTCAACCTAAGTAATCTGTAAGACCACCATGTAAAATGGTACTTTCTTCTAAGTCGCAAGGGGGCAACAACTATGAAGTGGAGTTTTCACGAACGACAAAAGCTTTCTGTGGCTGCAATAGCCGGTCTGATATTTGCGATAGTCGCAGCCCTTATGGCCGTGTCCTCCGGATTAGGTAGCCGCCTGAATTGGTGGCATTTCAGTGTGGGTTTTACTTTATTAAAATGGGGTGTGTATGTTGGCATTGCAGCAGTGTTGCTCTCATTGCTGGGACTGTTCGCAAGCCGGCCCGGAGGCAGTAGACGGGGGCTGCCCAGATCATTGTTAGCGCTTATAATCAGTTTACCGGTGGTTATCATGCCTTTACTGTGGATGAATGCCGCCCAATCGGTGCCGCCCATTCACGATATTACCACCGATACGGAGAATCCTCCTCAGTTCGATGCCATATTAGCATTACGGGCGAATGCCCCCAACAGCGCCGAATACGGCGGCAAAGAGATTGCTGCACAACAACGACAAGCCTATCCCGACATACAACCGCTGGAAATCAGCATTGCCCCGGAAGCCGCGTTCACTGTGGCGCTGAAAGCTGTCAAAGAGTTGGGCTGGGAAATTGCGGCACAAAATCCCCAAAAAGGCCTCATTGAAGCCACGGATACCACCTTCTGGTTCGGATTCAAAGATGATGTGGTCATTAGAATTAAACCACAAAACACCGGCAGTCGCGTGGATATCCGATCGGTATCGCGTGTCGGGCGCAGTGATGTAGGGACCAACGCCGCGCGTATTCGCGCGTTTATTAAAGCGTTTCGAAATAATTTGGATTAA
>JASFLF010000667.1:0-3107 GCA_050118235.1 Gammaproteobacteria bacterium
AGGCGATAGCCAGCGATTTGCGCGGCTTTTTATATGTGTTCGAAGGCGACGCCACAATGGCGGGCACTGCCTTACCCACGCACAGCTTTGCCGTCTTGGGCGATGGTGATGCTGTGCAAATTTCCGCAGGACCGCGTGGCGCCCGTTTTATTTTGGTGGCGGGGCGCCCCATCAACGAGCCCATTGTGCAATACGGACCATTTGTCATGAATAGCCGCGAGGAAATTGAACAGGCGTTTGCCGACTATCGGGATGGTAATTTGGTAAAAGATAAAGCCAGCTTTATTTCGGCGTAAACCCAGGTGTGTCGACCAAGGTAGTGACGTGGTAGTCTAGTGTAGTGTCTCATATAAAACGCACATTTAGACGAGATAGACTTGAGGTGGGTCCTAAAGATTCTATCTCGCCCTACGGGAAGCCACTCAAGGCACGATTGCCGCGTCGCCTAAAGCGCCTACTGTTGGTGCAGACCTTGGAAAGGTAGACGACATTCCCAGCGGTCTGCGCCTTGCACTCGCACCTTGAGTGGCTTTCTAAATGCACGTTTTATATAAGACACTACACTAGGTTGTCGGTTTAGGATTTTACGTAGTTATCGCACTGAGTTCGTCTCCGGTCCCGCATGGTTAACTTCAACTCGCGGATCCATTTCTAAGGCGGCTTGTCCCGTACGTGACATGGCAACAAACTCACTCTGGTCCTCGGTAAGGATGGTGGAACCAAACACCATTCGGTATACGGAAAATAATCCCAACAATCCGAAAACCACTGCGAAATACAGTATCAATGACTGCGCGCCATACCATTGCATAAGTGCACCGGCAACGATGGGGCCGATGGCGGCGCCGACGCCGTTGAGTAATAACAAACCGCGGGTGGCGTTCATCACATCATGGGGCTCTATATGATCGTTGGTATGGGCGACAGACAATGAATACACCGCAAACGAAAAGCCACCGTAAAACACCGCGCTAATCAGTAAGCCCGGCTTAGACTGTGGCGCAAAATAGAATATGCTCAGCGCGGTCACTACCGTCAAGAAGCACACAATCATCAATACCTTGCGCCGGTCGTGGCGATCGGACAGATGCCCGATGGGTACTTGTAATAAGGCGCCGCCGAATATTATGGCGCTCATGAACAATGCAATGTCCGTGTCCGAAAAACCCAGGTTATGGGCGTACAGTGCTCCCAGGCCCCAGAAGGAGCCGTTGCCAAGTCCCGTGGTCAGCGCACCGGCCACACCCAATGGTGAAATGGCCAGTAATCGCCGGATGGCAAGTTCGGGCACTACCACGTGCGCCGGTTGAGTCAAGCGAGTGACCGCTATCGGCACTAACGCAAACGCGAAGAAGATGGCGCACAAGGCGAGGGTGGCCAGTTCGCCGGCACCGTAAAATAAGATGAAGTATTGGCTGACCCCAAGGGAAAGCAACGTTACGCTGACATAAACCGCGAACATTTTCCCCCGGTTTTGTTTGTCCAATAAACTGTTCAGCCAGCTTTCCACCACCAAGTACAACCCGACCATGCAAATACCCGTAATGACGCGCAATACCCACCATACAACGGGGTTGACAATCAAGCCATGGACTATCACCGACACAGTGCCAATGGCAGCCAAGACGGCGAAAGCGCGTATGTGGCCTACCTCGCTGATTAGGCGGGGGCACCAATATGAGCCTACTACGTAGCCGAGAAAAAAAGCCGACATCACAATCCCGGTGACCGTGTCGGAAAACGCCTCCATGCCGGCGCGTATGCCCAGGGTAGTGCCTAATAATCCGCTGCCTAGCAGTAATATCGCGATGGCAAGCAATAGGGAATAGATTGAATAGATTTTAGATAACATGGCGGAAATATGTGGCGCCTAGTTTTGCAGGCATGGTTGTAAAGACATGGTTCTTAAGACATTATGGAGGTGTTTTAGCCCATGGTATACCGGCATTCGTCAGTATCTGTATGTTTTTTCGCGGCCGTCGGCCGCTGTTAAGCATATCAATAACTATTCCACAACTTCTTCAATAATGCGCGAGAGCAGTTCATCCACTTTGGTCTGTGACTCGTGGTTGGCTTCATCTGCCTGGTAAAACGGTCTGCGAAAAGACAAATATGTGGTGCCTGGGTCTTTCGCTAGCTCATAAATTAATATGGTGTAAGGACAAAATGCAATATTGTGAGGATTGGCTTGCATCATTTCCCTGGACAACGTTGCGCTGCAAAACTCGATGGCCTCGGCGTTTTTATATATAGGCTGAGTGTCACCAATATCCTCGCCGGTGCGTTGCAACATCTTGCTGATATAGGAGGTACTGCTGATTTTAATGCCTCGCTCCTCAATAGCGCTCACTAAAAACGCTTTTATTTCATCAAATTCACCGAATGCGGTATATCGTTTAAGGTCGTTTGAAATTGCTGTTTTTTGATTGATGGGATTGGCATTGCCCATGGTTTCCGCATGCAGACCTGTGGTCGTGATTATAAGTAATAATAGTAAATAATGTTTCATAGTGGCATTATCGGTTAGTTGTTAAGACAGTTTCATATTAGTAAATATTAAGATGCTTATAGTGCTCTGAGTAAAACAAATAGCTTGACTACAGAAACACGTCAACGAACCAATCCTAAACCACTCCATAGGCCAGGTTTGTTGCGCCAGATCAAATTGCAGGTCAATTTAATTGCGTACTTTAAGTAAAAAGATTTAGATTTACCATATTACATTCATGTTCGATTTTGGATTAGGGAGGCTGGTATGAGTAATAAAATGATTATAACGACATTCAGCGCGAGCCTGGCGATCGCCACTTTTACGGTTAACGCGGGCGAGACAAGCACTGTTCAAGAAGGTAAACGGTTGACGCTGGAGTTTTGTCAGGCGTGTCACCAATACGCAGGCACCGAACAAGCGGGCACCGTGGCGCCACCGTTGTTGGGGATGAAAGCCCGCTTTCCGGATCGCAAAAAACTGTATAACATCATTTACGATCCCCAGGTGGCCATTAAAAAAGACACCATGATGCCGCCGTTTGGTCGCAATGAGCTGTTAGCGAAAGATGAAATCGAAAAAGTAATCGATTTTCTTTACACGCTTTGATAACGAACCG
>JASFLF010000668.1:0-3102 GCA_050118235.1 Gammaproteobacteria bacterium
ATTAGGCACCACGGCCCGAAGTTGCACGGTTCCGGTTCCGGGATCTACCGCGAGATTGGAAAAATCCAAGGTCCCTTCATGAGGATATAGCGTATTATCCGGAAGCAGTACCTCAACACGGTTTTTGGGCTTGCCGTCCCCTTCCGCTACTGGACCTACACCTTGCAATTGCTGCAGTTGCGCCACCGATTGGCTGAAATTCACAAAGATAGGATCGATTTGTTCCACGGTGGTTAATTCAGTGGTTTCCCCTTGCCCTACTAACGCGCCTTCGGTCACTAAAGCCCTGCCGGCCCGTCCGTCAATAGGGGCCGTTACGGTGGCGTAGCTGAGATCAAGACGGGCTTTTTCCACATTGGCCTGGGCTTGTTTCACTGCCGCCAGCGCCGTGCGCTCGTTTGCCAACGCCGTGTCCAGATCCTGACTGGAGATCAATCCTCTCTTTCCCAAATCCTGGTAGCGATTAGCGGTCAACTTCGCATTAGCGGCATCGGCCTCGGCTCTTGCCAGAGCGGCTTCTTCGGCATGCAGTGCCGCTTTCAGAGGCGCCGGATCGATTTGAAACAACACTTGCCCTTTTTTGACGTCCGTGCCTTCGGTATAAACCCGTTTAAGAATAATGCCCGCCACTCTCGCCCGCACTTGGGCGATGCGAACCGATGCCAACCGACCCACTAATTCGCGGCTCAAAGGCACAGGCTGAGCTTGGACATTAATCACCGTCACTTCCGGTGTGGGCATTTGAAATTTTTGGGATTGTGACGGTTTGTTACACGCGAAAAGCAATAGTACGCAAATGACAGGCACTGAGAGCGGTAACAATGGCTTCATAGGATAAATCCTTTTTATTATTGATATATGCATTGTGAAAGGGGTGGAGTTTCCGTTTAAATTAGTAGCTAAACCAAGGTATTTAGTTCCCTTGACCAATGGACAGACGTGGTTCCAATCCGCTTGGGCATGCGCCAACTATCCTAGCGAAAAACCCCGCTTATGCCAACGAGTAACTGATTTAATTTATTACCGGCCATGCCCCGAATAAATCCTTGTAGACTACGAGATTACCGGGGCGCGAAAAGATACACATTGCAACGACGGTGATATTATGCCCAAAACTATTAATCAATCTCCACAATCCGCAACTCCACCCGCCGGTTGGCCGCTCGCCCTTGACTGGTTTCGTTACTGGCTACGGGCTTGCTGTCGCCATAGCCCTTGATGGTGAGTGTACTGGCACTTACCCCCAAATCAATAAGTTGTTTCTTTGCAGATCGAGCTCTTCTGATCGACAAGCTGTGATTTGCCGTATCGGAACCGGTATTGTCCGTATGGCCGGCGACCTCGATACGCATTTTTGGATTTTCCTTTAAGGTGTGTGAAATAGATCGCAACAGTTTTTTCGCGTTTTCATTGAGTTGATCTGAGCCGGTCTTGAAATACACGCCCTCTAAAGTAACGACCTCCACCACTAAACAACCCATGGACTCCACCGGCAATCCCGGCGGTGTACCCGCACACAAATCCTTGCTGTCCACTACGCCGTCGTTGTCCGAATCCCACTCACAGCCATCGCCGCCCACGTTGACATGTAATGGGGTGGTGGCGCACGCATCCCGGTAATTTGGAACGCCGTCTGTATCATCATCAAAGCCACAACCTCTTTCATCCACTTTCACGCCAAATGGCGTACCTCGGCATTGGTCCAGATAGTCCGCTATTGTGTCGCCGTCGGTGTCCAGGTCGCAGCCTTTGGTCGTGACCGGCGCCCCCGGCGCGGTATTTTTACATTGATCCTCGGCATCGGCGATACCATCGCCATCACCATCCGTCATCGCCGCATTGACGATTTGCATTGAATCACCGGACTGCGCTGGGGTTTGTAGCGGCGCAGTATGCTGGTCCTGCTCGCCCTGGCTTTGTTCAAAAGTGTCCGTGTTTGTTCCGGATGTGGTACAAGCATTGAGAACTACAGCCAATATGAAAATGTTCCACTTGTTGTAAACAGATATCTGATCATCTGATTTATAATTAGGTTTCATGATGACTTCTCCCCTCTTTATTTATTGTATTTATGTCATGTTATGCGGCCGTTTCCACTCTCCCACAGACCCAAAACAATAAGTGCGTTCCACGCACCATGTTCGTGCACAGCAATCTATATAAAAAATACGTTTTATTATCTTGACCCATCACAGCGCTATTAGCGGCGAGATCAGCCGCAAAGAACCGCTTTGCTTCGCGGAGAGGCCATACACAATCCACATACTTGTCCATATATAGTGCAACTACCATCACATCCATGGACTTTCTATTGCACAAACGCAAGGCATTATAGTGTAGCGTGTTCCTCCTTAGTGCAAAACATTAAATGCTCAATAGCCCTCCCCCGATCCGACACTAATCATAACCCACTGAATATTATAGCTATTATACATTAATACATTCTTGGTACATCTTTTGCGATGGCACTGCTGAACCCATTCGACGTGCCCCATAAACCACTTGAAAATGATATGCGTAAATGAAACCGAAAATAGTGCTACTTGAACTGACGAATCAATCCTGCGAACTTTTAACCAATATTTTTACGCAATACGGTTACGAAGTATGTTCTTGCCGGCAGTCCATAGACATCAGTAGTTATTTATCCAGACGATCCATCGAGTTTTTGGTTATTAATACCAACCTTCCGCATCCATCGTTGCTAAAACAGATCCAAGCCGCCGTTAATCAATATGCCTTACCGGTGGTAATGTTTGCCACAAGCAGTGACAAATCATTGTCCGAAGAGGCGATACGCTCGGGGGTCAGCGCATTGGTTATAGACGGTTTTGATGTCAGCCGTTTACGCCACATTATGGACATCGCTAAAGCGCGTTTTGATGAAACCCTGCGCCTGAACAGCGAGATACAAAAACTCAAATTACAGTTGGCCGACCGCAAAAGCATCGATAAAGCCAAAAGCATCTTAATGAAACGCAGGGCAATTGATGAAGCCTCGGCAACCGGCTTGATTCGAAAAATGGCAATGGACAGAAATCAGAATCTGTCGCAAGTGGCGAAGAGCATAATCGATGTGGATGAGCTACTGATATAAACCAC
>JASFLF010000669.1:0-3094 GCA_050118235.1 Gammaproteobacteria bacterium
CATAGGCAAACGACAAATCCACCGTGGCCAACCCCTGGTTGGTGGTGGATTGCACGGCGATGGCGTCTTCAGTAATGGCCAGTTGTTCTTCCAACTGGCGGGTGACCCGATCTTCCATAACCGTCGCCGGCACGCCCGGGTCCAAAATTCGTACCCGGATATCGGGATAAATAATATGAGGCAGCAAATCGATGCTTAAGCGGCCTAGGGAAAATACACCCAGCACAATCACCGCCAAGGCAATCATGGTAACCCCCACCGGATGGCGAATAGACCACGCGGCCAGGCCACCGGTGCGCGCGGCGGGTTTGCTCAGATCCATATCAGTAGCAGGCTGTGACATTAGACGGTCGGGGTTGAATGAGCGGGAGTTTCGGGCTTGGGCTTGGGCTCAGCCGCAGGCGTGGAGTCGATTCGCGTTTGCGGGGAGACGATCTTAACTGGCATACCTTCGCTTAAACCCAGAAATCCCCGCACGACCACTTGCTGGTTTTCCTGCAAACCGAGCAGGATTTCCACTTGCTCGCCGATTCGCAAACCACTACGTACCGGGGCGCGTACGACGACGGTGTTGTTATCAGTATTGTTGTCAGTGTTGTTACCAGTGTTGTCGTCAGCTTTTTTACCCGGCTGCTGATTGCCTTTGCTATCCGCATCGCTTGCCGCCTTTTTCGCAGCTGTTTTATCAACCACAGCGTCTTGCAATAGAAAAACATACTCTCCTTGTTCGTCGCGGCGAATGGCGCGAAACGGCACTACCAGTCGCTGTGCCACACGAGTAGTAAACTCCACCCGACACAATTGCCCGGGTTGCGCCCCGGCCGGCACGGGTTTTAATTCCATTTCCACCATACCGCGGCGGGTCAGGGGATCCAGATTGGGATGAATGCGCGTGATGCGGCCATTATGAACGTCTTGCCCCAAGGCATCGATGGTCACTTTCACGGGATCGCCTATGGTCATCTGCGGAATCAACAACTCCGAGACACTCACTTCCGTAACTAGCGACGATGGGTCGGACAAGGTGAGTAATTGATTGTGTTTTTCTACCACGTTGCCGGGCTCTGTAAGGCGGTTGCTGATCACACCGTCAATGGGCGCCTTGATGACTGTGTAACTTAAGCGCGTTTTTAACAACTCCATATCCGCCCGCGCCACTTCCAGGTCCGTTTCGGCGCGTGACAATTCTTCATCGGTGGTCAGTTTCTTTCTATGCAAATCGCGTATGCGCTTTAAATCCTGCTCGGCTTTGTGCCGGGTTGCTTCGGCACGTGCCAGCTGGGATCGCAGCAATGCATCGTCCAGCCTGGCCAGTACCTGGCCCTTGCGAACATTGTCGCCTTCGTAATAAGGCAGTGCTGTGACCCTTCCTTCTTCCTGCGCATAAATGTTGATTTCCCGGCGGGCGCGCAAGGTGCCTGTTCTAACCCTGGTAACTCCGCTATCCACCCGCTTGACAGCAGCCACTTCCACCAAGTGCATTTTGTCGGGTTTGCGGGTTTTAGTCTCGGTGTTGTCGGAACAAGCGGCCAAGCCAACGATCATTGCCGAGTTCAACAACACAGTGAGGAAACTCTTATGGGAACAAAAGAAACTGCGCATGTACTTTGTCAACGCCTGTGGAAAAGATGCCTAATCATACAAATATTCATTTAAAATAAATAGAAAAATTTGTGCCTCTGTGAATGGGGTGCTTTTTTCCGCCCGGCTGTATTTCCGAAAATAAAAATGGTTTAATGCCATGCTCCGCGGGCGGACGATGAACAACCCCGGTATTAAAACCATCTGAATAAGACTCATCTGTCCTTCATAGGTTTCAACTATTTAATAAGGTTTTTTCTTTTTAAGGTTTTTCTAATTAAGGTTTCTCCATGGGCAACAACCGTATTAAAAAAGACTGCATTACCATCATAGGCGCCAGCCAGAATAATCTAAAAAATCTCGACCTAAGCATTCCCTTAAACGAGTTGGTCGTGGTCACCGGGGTCAGTGGTTCGGGCAAATCCTCTTTGGCGTTCGACACGATTTATGCCGAAGGCCAGCGCCGTTATGTGGAAACCTTCAGCCCCTACGCCCGCCAATTCCTGGACCGCATGGACAAACCCGCCGCCGAACGCATAGAAGGCATCCCACCGTCTATCGCTATAGACCAAACCAATCCGGTACGCACTTCCCGCTCCACCGTGGGCACCATGACCGAACTGAACGATCATTTGAAACTGCTGTTCGCCAGGGTCACCACACTGTTTTGCCGCGGCTGCGGGCGCGAAGTGCGCCGGGATTCCGCCCAATCCATCCTGGATGACTTGCTGGCGAAAAGCAGCAATGGCCAGCGGGCGTTAATCACCTTCACTGTAACGATTCCGCATAACTTTTCCGTCGCAGAAATCGAACATTTTCTCGCCCAGCAAGGTTATGTGCGCGTTCATAAAAAATCCCAATCCCGGCTGGAAATTGTGCAAGACCGCATTCGCATCATGCCACGTAACCGCGAGCGCATTATCGAGGCTTTGGAGACGGGATTAAAACAAGGCCATGGCCACGTCAGCATTCACGAATTGCACGAGGCGGGCGACACCGCCCGAACCTGGAAATACTCGTCCCATTTGCATTGCGCCCACTGCGACATTCATTACCAGGAACCGACGCCCAATACGTTTTCCTTTAATTCACCCCTGGGGGCCTGCGACACCTGCCGCGGTTTCGGCCGGGTCATCGGCGTGGATTACGACTTAGTGGTACCGGATGCCGGTAAGACGCTGGCCGAAGGCGCCGTCAAACCCTGGCAAACCGAAAGTTACATCGAATGCCAAGGGGATTTGATGAAGTTTGCCAAGCTGCGTGGCATCCCCACCGACGTGCCTTGGCGCCAGTTAAATAAACAGCAACAACAATGGGTACTACAGGGCGAAGGAGATTGGGAAGACGGCTTGTGGTACGGGGCGAAGCGGTTTTTTGCCTGGTTGGAAACCAAAAGCTACAAAATGCACATTCGGGTGTTGCTGTCCAAGTACCGCTCATATACCCCTTGCCCCGATTGCGGCGGCGCGCGTTTAAAGCCCGATGCTTTGTTATGGCGCCTGGGCAGCGCAGC
>JASFLF010000670.1:0-3084 GCA_050118235.1 Gammaproteobacteria bacterium
TAAAATGGTCGAGATCGATTAACGCCAGATAGATATAGTGGTGCTCGGAGCTCGTGATGAAATCCTGGTGTTGTTTGTTGTGAACCTGGGTAATGGTTTTGTCAAATGCTTTGCGGTTGAGTAAGTTTGTTAGGCTGTCGCGCTCGGCCAGATTGAAAATATTGAGCAGGTTTTCGAACAATGTGACGAGGGCGTGAAACAATTCATCATCTTGCAGGGTTTCCACCGGGTGCTTCACCGCTAAAATCTCACAAACACTGCCGCAACCCTGGATGGGAAAGTAACTGGTGGTATAGGCGTTGTCTTTTAATTCCACAGGTTCTTTGCCTGCGGCGCAGGTATAAGCGCCTTGGATGCTACGTAGCGGCAGCGGCGATTGGCTGGCCGTGGTCAAATAATCAAATACCCTCACATTGGCCAATTCCACATTGCGTTTGGCTTCTATGGTCTGACCGTATTCCGGGCGATAGAGCGCGATCGAAAGGGGCTTATACAAGTCATTTAAAATGCTCACGAAATGTCGGGTTAAAGCGGCTCTGGTGGGTTGAGCCGCCAGATCGATGGCAATCTGTATACCTTTGTAATCCGGCGATAAACATTTTTTATCCGGTTTCTGTTTATCTGATTTGGATGGCTTGCTATTTATAATGGACATGGCTGCTAAACAATGGGTTGTTTCGGCGGTGAACTTAATGTTGCGTTATCAAGAGCTTAGTCTTCATTTGCCAGCTTGCCAACATCGTGATGATGGATTTCGTTTTCATACGAGCAAAGAGCAGGTAAAATGCCTCGTTCAGTGATTTAACGCCATATTCAGTTCATCACCTCGAGGTTTAATGTCACAACTAAATCCCCGGCAACGTGAAGCCACCCGGTATATCGGCGGCCCTTTGTTAGTATTGGCGGGCGCCGGCAGCGGTAAAACCAGAGTTATCACCCAAAAAATTGTTTATTTGATTCGTGATTGCCAGATCGCGGCGCGCCACATTGCTGCGGTGACGTTCACCAATAAAGCCGCCAGGGAAATGAAGTCCCGAGTAACCGAATCCTTAAGCAAAACCGAAAGCCGGGGTTTGAACGTGTCCACGTTTCATACGCTGGGACTGAATATTATCCGCCGCGAGCACAAGGCCTTGGGCTATAAACCGGGATTCACCATTTACGATACCCAGGATTGTTTGAGTATCATCAAGGAACTGATGCGCAAAGCCTATGGAGACGATGCGGATGTGGAAGCGGTGCAGCGCTGCATCTCTCATTGGAAAAACGCTATGTTGGAGCCCGAACAAGCACTGTATGAAGCGGTGGGTGATGACAAAAGACTCCACGCCGCCCGAATTTATGAAGCCTATAACCGCCAAATCCAGACTTATAACGCGGTGGATTTCGATGATTTGATCCGCTTGCCGGTGCAATTATTTCGCAACAATGCCGACGTGTTGGATAAATGGCAAAACCGTATCCGCTATTTGCTGGTTGACGAGTACCAAGACACCAACACCGCCCAATATCAATTGGTGAAATTATTGGTGGGCGCCAGAGGCGCGTTGACTGTCGTAGGGGATGACGATCAATCCATCTACGCCTGGCGTGGAGCCCAACCGGAAAACCTGGCCCATTTGCAAAAAGACTTTCCGGGCTTAAAAGTGGTTAAGCTGGAACAGAACTACCGCTCCACGAGCTGTATACTACAAGCCGCCAACTGCCTTATAGACAATAACCATCATGTTTTCCCCAAATCGCTGTGGAGCGAGTTGGGATTCGGCGAACGAATTCGCATTATGCATGCTAGTAACGAAGAGCACGAAGCTCAGCGCGTGGTATCGCAGTTGTTGCACCACAAATTTCAGTCCCGCAGCCAGTTTCGCGATTACGCCATTTTGTATCGCGGTAACCATCAATCCCGCTTGTTCGAGCGGCATTTGCGCGAACATCAGATTCCCTATCGGTTGGCCGGTGGCACCTCTTTTTTTACTTATACCGAAGTCAAAGACATTATGGCTTATGTGCGTTTGATCGTGAACAACGATGACGATCACGCATTTTTACGCATCGCCAATACGCCGCGCCGGGAGATCGGCCCCAATACCTTGGAAATCCTGGCTACTTATGCCACCGAACGTGGGGTGAGTTTGTTTGATGCCAGCTTCGAGTTGGGATTGGAGCAACGTTTGTCAGAGCGCGCTCTTAAGCGGGTGCGCCAGTTCGTGGAATGGGTGAGCCGGTTTTCCCACCGCAATGAAAACGGCGATGTGAAGACCCTGGTCAAAGACCTGGTGGCGGAAATCGATTATCTGTCCTGGTTGCAGGATATTTGCCGCGATGTGGCCAGCGCCGAGCGCAAAATGGAAAATGTGGATGAGTTGATCACTTGGATGGCACAGTTGGCGGATCAACAAGGGGAGAAGGACGGAGCGGATGGAAAGTTGGATGACGTTGTGTCCCGCCTGCAGTTAATGGATATTCTCGACCGCCAGGAAAACGAACAAGACCGCGATTGCGTAAACCTCATGACTTTGCATGCGGCCAAGGGATTGGAGTTTCCTTATGTGTATATGGTCGGTGTGGAGGAAGAATTATTGCCCCATCGCACCAGCATAGAGGAAGACAATATCGAGGAGGAACGCCGCCTGGCGTATGTGGGCATCACCCGCGCGCAAAAAGAGCTGACTCTGACCTACGCAGTCAAACGCAAACGGGCTGGAGAATGGATGGAATGCCAGCCCAGCCGGTTTCTTTCCGAGTTGCCCGCCGACAATGTGGTGTGGGACAAAGACGTAGTGATTGCCGATCCCGAGGAACGGCAAAAACGCGGCCAGGCTTATTTGGCGAATTTGCGAGGTATACTGGGCGAGTCTGTGTAATACAGACATTTTAACTTATAAATTGACTTAATAATCTGATTTATAAATTGTTTTGTAAATAGTTTTTGAAATCTGTAACTATTGTTCTGAGCCGAAAAAAAGAATATTGAGGTTAAGTATGCGGTTTTTAACGATTCTTGTGTTATTTGGATTGACGAGTTTTGCCTGTGTTTTGGCCGAATCAACAGGCCCAGCTATTACCGAGCTACCCAAAGCCGCG
>JASFLF010000671.1:0-3076 GCA_050118235.1 Gammaproteobacteria bacterium
CCAATATGCAGCCCCCGGCAACGGCATAGTAGTGCCCACGGCCGAAGGCAGGCGCCACCATGTCGATAGTCAATGCCGCCAGCAATGCGCCACCCCCAAAAGCCACCAAGGCACCCGCGATGCGGTCTCGGGGTTGCCAGAACTGGGCGGTCAAGGCGCCCAACGGCAGGGAACAGGCACTGACGATGCCCATGACAAAGGCAACCAAGGTTAGGTTTTCAAGCATTGTAAGATTGCTGGCTAAAGTTTTTGATCGCTTATCTTACCAGAATGTGGCTGGATGCCGTTCCTTGTCGACTGGAAAGTGGGTAAGGCGTGCGTGCGAGAACCTATAACGACTGTCTGTTAAGTGGTGATTCAAACGGTTGGCTATGTGATGTGCACTGGGCTCAGTGCATAGTTTTACGTGCGCACAGCGCTACGGGGACGTGTTAAAGATTTGTGTCTTGGAGTTCTTGGTAGTGAATTTATAATTACCAAAACCGGGGCCGGCCGGTATCGATATGCACAAAGTTGGATTTGGGATAATAGCCCACGCCACCGGCGTGCAGTTGCAGCGCGGCTTGGCGCAAATGTTTTAATTCCACACCGGGCAAACGCACATCCATGGCTTTGCCTTGCATGTGTAAGCTGCGTTTGGCCACGCCATTGGAGTTTTGCCGTAATTTTGCATTGGTTTTGGGAGAGCGGTAACCGGAGATGATGTGGTAAGCACCGCTTTTATCCACTTGCTGCTGTAATACATATAGCAAATCCAGCAGGTTTTTATCCATGGTATGGATTTCGTCGGTGCGATGGTCGCGCAATAAATAATTCAGACTCGCCAATTCTTGAGTAATATACTCACCATCGGCCCAATAGGTGGTACTGAGTTTTTCGCCGGTGTGTAGATTGTAAAACGCTAACTGGCGTTCAGCGGGAGGTTTGGTCTTGGCGAGCACCAACGACGGTGCGCTTATTGCGGCGGCGCCTAAAGCGCACTGGCTAAAGGCTAACTTAAGAAAATCTCTGCGTTTAATCATGAAGCCCAATTATACAAATAAAGATTAATTCGATATTAATATTTCCGGTAGTTGTCACACAATACCTTAACTGCACTGCGATTGCGACTTGTCCCAACCATACACATCTTTTCGGAAATACACATGGCTGTCACTGCTCACCCAGGCGGTCCAGTAGACCAGATACAGCGGGATATCGTTCGTCAATGTAACCGACACGGTTTCCCCGGAGTCGATGACTGACTGGATTTTGTCTGTGGTCCAGCCATTCTCATTTTGAAGCAAATATTCGGCCAGATTAATGGCGTTTTCCACCCGAATACAGCCGGAACTGAACGCCCGGGTCTCGCGATCGAACAAGCGCTGTTTCGGGGTATCGTGCAAATATAAGGCGAAATCGTTGTCAAATTTGATCTTTATGCTGCCCAAGCTGTTTTTAGGCCCGGGATCCTGACGCAATTGGTAAGGAAAACGGTTTGGATTGACTTGTGCCCAGTCGATTTTCGACGGTGGGATTTCGGTCAACGCAGATTGGTTGTTTTTGAACACCCGTATGCCCACGGCTTTGAAAAAATTTGGATTGCGCTGTTGCCGGGGGATAACATCGTTGATGGCGATTTTGCGGGGAATATACCAATAGGGATTAAACACGATACTCTGAAGTGTTCCGGCCACCGCCGGTGTGGGCCGTTCCGGTGTGCCGGCGATGACCCGCATGACGTACAGAGGTTGATTATCCTCGTAGACGACTAATTCATAAGCCGCCGTATTGACCAACAAATAACGCTCACCCAGTTCCCGGGGCAGCCAACGCCAGCGTTCCAGATTGAATTGCATTTGCTGGATGCGTTCGTCGATGGGCACATTCATGGCCGCGCGGGTTTGCGGCCCCACGATGCCGTCCACATCAATGCCATAGCGCACTTGAAAGTGTTCCACCGCGTCTTTGACGGTTTCGTCAAACAAAAACGGGTTTTCCACAGGTCCGATCAACAAATCCCCTTCGGCCTGTAAGCGCCGGCGTAATAGTTGGACTTGTTCATCGGAGTCCCAAATCTGCAATATACCGTCGTTGCCAATGGCGGGCCATCCGCCGGCCGATTTCATTGCCATATATTTGAGTAGAGCGATATGCAGGCGCCGGTAACCCTCGTGCGGCGGTTGCAGTGAATCCAGTGCGGCTGCAAAATCGTCCGCGCCCACGATCCGTTGCAGCCAGGCCAGGGTATCCACCGTCGGCTTGTCGATGTGCCAGTTCAAATTCATATCTTTGGGTGACAGCCGACCCACCAGCATATGCTCAATATAGAGCATTAACGACTTAGTCAGCAGCAATTCCACCCACACTCGCTGTGCAGCCAACTCCTCGTCGCAATGGCGCTCGAAAAAACACAGATTATAATCTTCCGGATTGAGTCCTTGGGTGTCCGCCGCTTTTAATGTGGTTAACAACAGTTGGGCGCGCTCATTCATGCCGGTGTCATTAAACCACAGCGGCTGGAATCGGCGTTGGGAATAAAAGCGGCGCAAATCCAGCCACAACAGATCCGCTTCATTGATCAGGTCGATATCTTTCACCAGCTGCTCGCGAATGGCTTGCGCCAATTTGTACGAGCCTTCACCGCTTTGGGCGGTGGCGGTTGTGGAAATCACCAAACAAAACTGAGTGATGAAGAGGGTTAACAAAATTGATTTCATTTATGCAGGCTTTAGTAGTGCACTACGGCACCCATGGGGAGTAACAGTTTCTCATTATCTTACTCCTGCAGTGCCATCGCAAACAGTTTTTAGGCGCTATCAATATCGGCTTCAAGCGAGAGAGAAAAGCCGCACGAAAAAAGCTTCATACTGGAATGCACGACGATGAACTGTTTGCTGAGCGATAATAGCAATTAAGAAATTATGAAGTGATAAACTGAGAAACTGTTTATTAGTAAAAATACTTATTAATAAAAATACTTGTTAATAAAAAAAGGCGCCGTTGGCGCCCTTTTTTAAAATCACAATGCCCGCTTTTTATATCTTGTCAGTTCGGCGTCTGACCACACCAAGACCTAATAAACCAAGCCCCAAAA
>JASFLF010000672.1:0-3076 GCA_050118235.1 Gammaproteobacteria bacterium
ATGGCACTAAATGGCACTTCGTTAAGCAAACAACGCGTGATGTAGGGTGGATTAGGCGCGTTTTTTTGCGCCGTAATCCACCAAAACTCCATGGCGGATTACGCAAAAAACGCTAACCCGCCCTACGATTTGGCTTAACTAAGTGCCATTCGGGTCTGACACCGATCTTCCCCGGATTTTATTTAGTATCAGGTGAAAGTGGCGTTAGCTTCCAGATTTCTTCATTGTAATTTTGCATGGTGCGATCAGTAGAGAATTTACCGCTGTTTGCGACATTGCTGATACTCATGCGTGCCCAGCGTTCGGCATCCCGATAAGCTTCGTCGACACGTTGCTGGGCGTCCACAAAACTTCGGAAATCAGCGGCGGTTAACCATGGATCGTGTTGGCTGGTGATCGAGTTGATGATTGGATCGAACAGGCCTTTTTCGAATTGGTTGAAGAAACCACTTTCGAGTAAGCGCATTACCGCCCGCAAATCATCATCCGCTGCGATGATGTCGCGCGGACGATAATCCTTTTTCATTTCACTCACTTCATGAGCAGCCAATCCGAATAGGAAAAAATTATCTTCACCGGCCTCTTCGCGAATTTCGATATTCGCACCGTCGAGTGTGCCTATGGTAATAGCACCGTTCATCATAAATTTCATATTCCCGGTGCCGGAGGCTTCTTTACCCGCGGTGGAGATTTGCTCGGACAAATCGGCAGCGGGACAGATCACCTCCATTGCAGAGACGCGATAGTTATACAAAAAGACAACTTTTAGCCTATCTCCTACGTCTGGATCATTATTGATAACATTCGCAACGTTGTTGATCAGTTTAATAATGAGTTTGGCCCGAGCATAACCGGGAGCGGCTTTTCCACCAATAAGTACACAACGTTTTGTCCAATTAGCTACATCGCCACGTTTGATGCGATTGTAGAGATGGATAACATGCAATACATTGAGCAACTGACGCTTGTATTCGTGGATGCGTTTTACTTGTATATCAAATATGGCATCCGTATCGAATTTAACACCCGTTTGCCTTTCAACCAAGGCCGCCAACCGTTGTTTATTGGCTGTCTTGACTTGACGCCATTGGTCGCGGAATTCTTTGTCATCCGCATAGGGGATAAGATTTTTTAGCTGCGTTAAATCCTTAATCCAACCATCACCTATTTTACTGATCATGAGCTTGCTTTGCGCCGGATTACACAATGCCAACCAACGACGTTGTGTCACGCCGTTGGTTTTATTATTGAATTTATGTGGCCAGAATTCATAGAAATCGTGGAACAGTCCTTCGACTAACAATTTCGAATGTAATTCGGCAACACCATTAACGGAGAAGCTCCCGACAATGGCAAGATGTGCCATTTGCACCATGGGAGTATGACCTTCTTCGATGATAGACATGCGTCGCAAACGATCCGTGTCACCCGGCCAATGTTGTGACACTTGGCTCAAGAAACGTGCGTTGATTTCATAGATGATCTCCAGCAGGCGTGGCAGCAGCTTTTCAAACATTTGCACCGGCCATTTTTCCAAGGCTTCGGGCAATAAGGTATGGTTAGTGTAAGCCATGGTCTGGGTGACAATTTGCCAAGCCTGGTCCCAACCGATGCGATGCTCATCAATTAATAAACGCATCAGTTCGGCAACGGCGATGCTAGGGTGGGTATCGTTCAGCTGAAAACAGTTTTTCTCGACAAAGTCAGAGAAATCATTCTTATTCAATATACCCCAGCGGCGCAGTACGTCTTGCAGACTGGCCGAGGCAAGAAAGTACTGTTGACGCAGACGCAACTCCTTGCCGTTTTCACTGGCATCATTGGGATACAGTACCATAGTGATGTGCTCGGCATTGTTCTTTGCGGCAACGGCTTCTGAATAATCACCGGCATTAAACTCTTCAAGGTCAAACTCGTCCGTGGCGGTTGATTTCCACAATCGAAGACTGTTTACCGTGTTGTTCGCATAGCCGGGAATGGGAATATCGAATGGTAGTGCCAATACGTCGTGGGTACCGACCCAGCGGACGCGAAGTTCGCCATTATGATCACGGTAATGCTCGGTGTGACCTCCAAATTTGACTCGCTGTGTGAATTCCGGGCGCTCCAGTTCCCACGGATTGCCATCACGCAACCAGTGGTCTGGTTCTTCGATCTGATAACCATTTTCGATTTTCTGGCGGAACATGCCGTAGTCGTAACGCAGCCCGTATCCCAATACGGGCAACTGCAGTGTGGCACAGCTATCGAGGAAACAAGCTGCCAAGCGACCAAGCCCCCCATTGCCCAGACCGGCATCCTGTTCGCTCGATTCCATATCCTCGAATTCAATACCAAAATCGTAAAGCATTTTATGCACTTCGTCAGTAATTCCGAGATTGAGCATGGCATTACCTAAAGCCCTGCCCATAAGAAATTCCAATGAAAGGTAACAGGTGCGTCGAACATCGTGCCGTTCGTAGGTGAGACGCGTATTTTTCCAGCGATCCATTAATCGATCACGTACCGTATAGGCAAGTGCTTCATACAGGTAATGATTCGTAAAATGTGATTCGTCGCGCCCCAATGTGCGGTTGAAATAACGCACGAAGTCTTCGGCGATTGTTTGTTTGTCCATCGCGAGGGGGGGCAAAGAGATCAATTTTGGATGTGGAGATAACATATTTGGATTATTTTTTTTCATAGTAATTTCTTCACAGAGTAATTTGTGAACTATTATAGACATCTAGTTCAGTAATTAATAATTTTTTAATTTAAGGAAAAATATAAAAAATAACTAACTATCAACGGTATTTAACTTCACCTGCCGTTAAACTGATTATTAGATTAGAAACTGAGTGAAACTATAGGTTAATTGGTTAAAAATGTGGCGTATTGGCCTGGAATTAGACTTCAGAATAAATGCAGAGGAAAGAAGAATAGTGAGAAGAATAGGGTCAGGTCTTGCAATACCACATCATCGTTGATTTTTTGAATTCTCGTATTGGTTAACTGTCCGGCTAACTGTCGCGTAGTGTACGCCAAATTCATCCACAATGGCTTTCATCGTATACCCACCGAAATGATAGACCGCTAC
>JASFLF010000673.1:0-3072 GCA_050118235.1 Gammaproteobacteria bacterium
TATCAATAATGTCCGGTTGGGATACAACATTTTATTTACTATATTCACTCTGTTGGTATCGGTTGGCCAGGTTCTAAGTTTTAACGACTGCATGGCCGAATTCTTTAGGAAGTATGCCGCACCCTGATCACATAAGGCTAAGCGGCAATCGATTTGACAATTTTAGTGAGAATCAAGTTTTTTTCTTTAAAAACAGATGGCTATCATTTGCTCATGGATCAGCTCAACAAATCGCACCAAGATCATGAGCCTCCGACCACCGCCGACTAGCTTGAAATAGTTCTAACAAGTACTATAATAGTCCGTATTAGAACTAATTAACGGATATCTCATATGCATGGCGATTCGCAGATAACCCACGAAAATGCGACAAATCAGAATTTTATGCCGGTAATGCGCGCCCTGGTACACGCTTACCAGGCTTTTAGCGCATACGATATGTCCGGTTACGCGCAAGTAGATTTGACCGTTCCCCAGGCGGATGTGATTTTTACCTTAGGCAACACCGGTGGATTGTGTTTTAAAGATATCGGCGAGAAGACCTTGATTACCAAAGGAACCTTAACCGGCGTCATCGAACGCCTTGAAAACAAAGGCTTGGTGAAAAAAACCCACGCACCGGAAGATCGTCGTCATGTCATCGTGACGTTGACCGCCAAAGGACGCAAAATATTTGAGAAAGAATTCCCGCGGCAAATCGCATTTTTAAAACAGAAATTTGATCTTTTGAGCAAACAAGAGCTCAAGGAAGCGGAACGCGTATTGTTGCGACTACAGGAGATTTTTACCTCTTAGAAAATTTTTTACGCCAATAGTCCTAATAAGGACTATTTTATTTACCGCATCAACACACCATCAATCAACTTACCATCAACACCATAGGAGGCCGCAATGAACAACACAGACCTATCACCCTACGCTGCACTGATTCTTCGCATTAGTCTTGGTACGATTTTTATTGCCCATGGCATGTTAAAAGTCCTTGTCTTTACCTTGCCGGGTACTGCTCAATTTTTCGACTCTGTCGGTTTTCCGGGCTGGACCGCCTACCCTGTGGCGTTTATGGAAATCACCGGGGGGATTTTATTGATTTGCGGCATTGCAACGCGTTGGGTTGCTCTCGCCTTAGTCCCAATCATGCTTGGTGCAATGTCAGTTCATCTGGGCAACGGATGGCTATTTACCAATAAAAACGGTGGTTGGGAATATGCGGCGTTTTTGACAATAGCTACCGTGGCGCAGGCACTGCTGGGTTCAGGCGCGTATGCTCTGCGTATTAACCGCCCTGCCACCGCACACGCGTAATAGAAATCGCCCCAAACAAAAAGCGCATAAACAATCGTTTATGCGCTTTTTCGTTGTTAACAGTAACTGATGCGACAACTATCCGGTTTTTAAGCAGCCTTGGGATGTTGCTTGTCTTCTTGCTCCGACACGGTGGATTTGCTGCCTTTAATAACACCGAACGTAGCGGACTGCGGTTTGACACTGGCTTGTTGGGGCTCGATCCAATCCCGATCTAAGTTGTACAATGCCGTGATGGGGTCCATGCCCGCAATAGCGGCAAACATGGGGTAAATCCCCAGAATGGGCAACACCGCCCAAGCACCCAGGCTGACGCCTAAATACGCTGCCACATACACACTGCCAATCAGGGCCACACCCACCGCACCAACCACGAATCGAACAGAGCGGGAAAAGTGCAACGCCCGACGGCTGAAACTCGAGTGACGGAATAATGCCTTAATAGGATCCCAAGCGGTAATCGCCGTAAATAACGGATAGACCGCCAACAACGGCAACACCGCGTACCACCCTAATGGAGCTTGCGGTGTGGTCATCACATAGGCGACTAAACCGGCGCCAATTAGTGCGCGCATTGCGCGTGAATACTTGTCCAAATTTTCCACTCCTGTTTTAGAAATCGTTAAATTAGTCATGGCTCATCTCCTTGTCGTTGAATTGTTCTGTGTGTGTATAATTTCGTTGTGAAATATTAATTAATCTTTGCCTGCCTCTTTGATAATAATTAAAGCGCAGCTAACTGAATTGATTCTTACAGGTTTCTTAAGAGACACTTAACACCGAAACAAGCCCTTTGGCGGGCTTTGTAAGACAATTCTGACACCCCCTTTTTGACAACCTATATCTGACAATCCGTAAGTTGTACTAAAAAAGTTGTGCGAAAATATTTCTATATGAGCCATTTTCATTTCCACAGTAAAAATGCTATAACACCAACGATATTCATCAGCTGGCTAAGCAACGGATAACCCGAAATACCACCGATGACAAACATTATTGAAATAGAAACCCAGCGGCTTAAATTGAGGCAATGGCGGCAAGAGGACTGGCCCGAATTCGCCAAATTGAACGCGGACCCAATTGTTATGACTTATTACCCCAAAATTCTCAGCGCAGAAGAAAGCACCGCCATGGCGCAAAAAATGGAATCGCTTATCAGCGAGAGAGGCTGGGGATTTTGGGCCGTAGAGCGACGTGATAAAAACCAATTTATGGGCTTTGTCGGACTTCACAAACCCACGTATGACTTGCCGGTGACCCCTTGCGTGGAAATTGGCTGGCGACTGGCAAAAGAATATTGGGGGCACGGCTACGCCACGGAGGCTGCAAACGCTTCCTTACAAGTGGCATTTGAGCAGCTGAACCTATCCGAAGTCTACGCATTTGCGTCCGTCGCCAATAAAAAATCCCAAGCGGTTATGCAGCGTATAGGCATGCTCGATACTCTGCAAAATTTCGAGCACCCCATCATCCCAGAAAACCACCCATTGCGGGAGCATGTGCTGTATAGAATCGATCAGCAAACTTGGATTAATAAGAAGACATAATATGATTCAGTTGGCGCTAATTAGCGGAATTGGATTCACTCACGTAAAACAATTACAACTTTCAACGTAATACCTATGGACACAACTTTATTTGTTTCATTTCTGATAATTTCTATCACACTGATAGTCGTTCCGGGGCCCAACGTGCTTGTGATTGTTTCCACCAGCATTACCCATGGCAAATCCCGCGGTCTTCAAACCGTTGCAGGCACTACCTCGG
>JASFLF010000674.1:0-3068 GCA_050118235.1 Gammaproteobacteria bacterium
TTGACTCGCTTAAAAACGTTTTCTTCTTTAACGTCTATGGTGCGCAGCAGTGATAAAGTGGATTCATAGGCTCCGAATAGCAAGTGTTGACCGTTATCCACGCTTATGGAATATGAGGTATTGGTGGCCGCTGGTGTTGCCGGATCGGCGGAATCGACAATAGGATCGGCAATAGGCGCGGTAAAGTTAAATGGAACCCGCCGCGCCCGGCCGCCGATTTGTTTGGCGGATTCCAATACGATCACCGGGATTTTATAACGGCTTAATTCAACCGCAGCGGCCAAGCCTGCCCATCCGGCGCCTACGATGATTACGGGTCTGTCAGTCTGAGGCACTGTAATGAAAAATAGGTTTCAAGATTGTTTACGACGGTTAACACGTTTGCAGGTATTTCTGATGGCGTAATTTTTCTTTGCGTGCGGTATTCCACGCCAGCCAAAGTTTGTGAAAAGGATTGAGCGATATGCGACCACCCATTACGTCAAAGTTTCTGTTGGCCATGGTTTTGAGCAGCTGTTGGTAAATAGCGGCCATGATCAATCCGGTACGTTGGGCATAGCGGTCTTGGTCGGACAATAAAGAATAGGCTTTATCATAAAATTCCTGCGCGCGTTGCGCCTGGAATTCCAACAGCGCGCGTACTTGGGCGGAGGTTTTATATTGCAGGATGTCGCTCTCATGGACATTAAATTGTTGCAGTTCATCCAGTGGTATGTAAATGCGGCCTCTGGCGGCATCTTCTCGCACGTCACGTAAGATGTTGGTCAGCTGAAACGCCATACCCAGATTATAAGCGTATTTTTGCGTGCCGCGGTCCTGGTAGCCGAATATTTCCGCCGCCATTAGGCCGACCACACTGGCTGCACGGTAACAATACAGGCTCAATTCCTTAAACGTGGGGTAACGGTGATAATCCAAGTCCATTTCCATGCCGTCGATGATTTCCAAAAAATACTCCAGAGGCAAGCGATAGCGCTCTATGACGCCGGTTAAGGCGTGTTGCACGGGATGCTCCGGATTATCCCGATACGTATTTTGCATGGTTTCGCGCCACCATTGCAGTTTGATGCGTGCGATATGCTCGTCAGTGCATTCATCCACGACGTCGTCCACTTCGCGGCAAAACGCGTACAAGGCGGTAATTGCTTTGCGCTGTTCGTCGGGTAAAAACAAAAAGCTGTAATAGAAACTCGAACCGCTGCCGGCCGCTTTTTGCTGGCAATATTCCTCTGGAGTCATACGGTTGGTGGCGGATTGTGGAAAGGCTTTATTATACATCAAACTGTTTATACATGAACCAACTGACGGCTTTGGTATTCATTTGGGCTTTTATTTTAATTGCCGTTGGTAAATCGTGAAGCAATGAATGATGGACCGGAAAAATTTCGTAGTGGCGGCAGGCTAAATTCATACAATATTCGTTTGCTTCATTTAGCGGATGAGCTTGATTTACTGCCATGGTATACTTTGGATCGCTGTGATTTGTGGTATTTTGTGCGCGTTAATCAAAGGAAACTGTATATGGCCGGATTTAAAAAATTAATAACAGGACTTGTAATTGGTTTGATCGTGGGCATGTGGATGGGGGTGAATATCGGTAAAGACCAACCACTTTGGGCGTATCCATTTGCCGAAGAGCAGAAAATACTTACGGATAAGGC
Source organism: Gammaproteobacteria bacterium (assembly GCA_050118235.1). Lineage (GTDB taxonomy): Bacteria > Pseudomonadota > Gammaproteobacteria > SZUA-152 > SZUA-152 > JAJDNG01. The sequence continues at coordinate 1,662 of JASFLF010000674.1, forward strand.
CAAAGAGACAGCCAATACTGCCACTAAAGACGTGAAAAAAGCACTGCGCGAAAAATTGGAAGAACCGGAAGAACAAAAATAATTTGTTAGCTCGTATTTATTAGTACACTGCATCGTCGGTTTCTTTTTCCATTTCAGGGCGCGGCTCAGGCTTTTTGTCTAGTTGAGATTCCAGGCTGCGCGTGGTGGTTTCAAGCTGTTCCACGCGGCCCACTTCTTTATTGGCGCTGATGCCCATTTCCGAAAACTTTTTCGCACTGGGAAGTATTCTCGAATCAAACGATCCCACGGCTTTATTGAAATGTTGCACCGAACCCGCCAGGCTTCTTCCCAATTTGTTGAGATGTTCGGCAAAGGTGCTTAAACGTCCATACAGTTCATCGCCGATTTGGCGGATTTGTTCCGCATTTTCCGTTAATGCCTCCTGCCGCCAGCCGTAAGCAATAGCCCGCAATAGTGCCACTAAACTGGTGGGGGTGGCCAAAATGATTTTTTGCTGCATGGCGTTTTCCAACAAGTTGTGATCTTGATCCAAGGCGCTGCTTAAGAACTGATCTCCCGGAATAAACAACACCACAAACTCCGGCGAGTGTTTAAACTGATTCCAGTAGGCTTTCGTTGCGAGTTCGCGGATGCGCTCGCGGATGTTCTTGGTGTGTTTTTCCAGTTCTCTGGTTTTGGTTTCATCGTCTACTGCTTCTATCGCACGCAGATACGCATCCAATGGTGTTTTGACATCCACTACGATTTCGCGACTGCCAGGCATACGCACTATCATGTCGGGTCGTTGCGCGCCAGTCTCAGTTTGGGTGTGTTCTTGTTCGAAAAAATCACAATGCTCCACCATGCCGGCCAATTCCGCCAGGCGTCGTAAAGTGAGTTCACCCCATTGCCCTCGCACCTCCGGCCGGCTAAGCGCCTTGACTAAGTTGCGGGTTTCGCCTTGCAGGGCTTGTTGGGTCTGCGCCATGGAATGTAAATGCTGGGTGAGGGCGCCGTAGGCTTCTTTGCGTTCGTGTTCCATCAAACGGATTTGTTTTTCCGTCTTTTCCAGCGTGTCCTTGATGGGTTTCACCAGGTTCTCGATGGCTTTTTCTTTTTCCGATAATTCACTATGGGCTTTGAGTTGATATTGTTTTAAGTTTTCTTGCGCCAGTTTCAGGAACTCTTCGGTGTTGTGTTTCAGTGCCTGACTGGAAAGAGCGCTGAAGGTTTCGCTCAATTGAGTTCGGGCCGCATCCGTGGCGGTTTGTTTCTCTTGCGCGGCTTTGCGCTCCATCTCCAAAGTCACCTGCAATGCGGTGTTTTGATCCTGCAAGCCGGCGATGCGTTTTTGCGCGCGCAAATAAACCACTAATCCCGTAATCAAGGCGGCGCACACACTGATTGCCACGATAGTGAGCCAAT
>JASFLF010000675.1:0-3068 GCA_050118235.1 Gammaproteobacteria bacterium
TTGCGCACCGGTGTAAAAGGCAAAAGCGCGGTGGATTTATCCCGCGATTTGTTAAACGAATTCGGCAGCCTGCGGGCTTTGCTCACCGCTGACCGGCAAACCTTCTGTAAAAGTCTTGGTTTGGGGGAAGCAAAATTCGCGCAACTGCAGGCCACGTTGGAAATGTCCCGCCGCCATTTGCATGAAACCCTGCTGCGCGGCGACGCCCTGGCCAATCCCGACGATACCCGCCGTTACTTGACCGTGCGTTTACGCGATTACGCCAATGAGGTATTCGCCGTGATGTTTCTGGATAATCGCCACCGGGTGATCAGCCTGGACGAAATGTTTACCGGCACCATCAACGGCGCCAGTGTGCACGCGCGGGAAATCGTCAAACGTGCCTTATCCCACAATGCGGCGGCAGTGATCCTGGCTCACAATCATCCATCCGGTGTCGCCGAGCCATCCGAGGCTGATAAACAATTAACACGCAAACTCAGTGAAGCGCTGGCATTGATCGATGTGCGGGTGTTGGATCATTTTGTCATCGGCGACGGCGAAGCGGTGTCGTTTGCCGAACGTGGATGGATATGACACGCGGTTTTCTTTGCTGTGCAGCGTCGCTGCACCAACCTACTATCTTGTGTAATACAAAATAAATACTGTTCAACTCACACCGACGGAATTGCCTTTCTGTTGCGTTATCCCCATTTGACGCTTATCAACCGGAGTTAATCCTGGTCGGGACAATGATACCTTTCCATTGTCTTTACATTCTAGATAAGTGAATAATGCCTCGGGAGTCAAAATGAATATCCGCCGTTCAATAGTCATCGTCGCAGTCCTTATCTTGCTTTTCGGGGGAGGATTCGCATGGATTGTGCTGAGTCGGCCTTCAGAAGAGCCGCAAACAGCTTATTCCTTGAGCGAAGTCAAACGCGGCGATATCGTTTCCACCGTGTCGGCGACGGGATCCTTAAGCCCGGTGATTACCGTGCAAGTGGGCAGCCAGGTGTCCGGTACCATTCAACATCTTTATGTAGATTTTAACAGCCGGGTAAAAAAAGGCGATTTGATCGCACAAATCGATCCGGCGTTATTTAAAGCCAGGTTGGCCGAAGCGGAAGCCAATTTCAAAAGCGCGATTGCGACCCGGGAAAAAGCCTGGGTGGGCGTACTGGATGCGCAACGTCAGTTGGAGCGGCTGCAAAAACAGCAAAAACAAAAGCTGGTGTCGGAGAGTGACGTGGATGCCGCCCGGTTTGCCTATGATGCCGCGGTCGTTGAACACAAAATCAAAACCGCCGCCGCCGATCAAGCCAAGGCCGCCCGCGATCGTGAGAAAGTCAATCTGGCGTACACCTCTATTTTCGCGCCCATCGATGGGGTGGTGATTTCACGCAACGTGGATGTGGGCCAAACCGTGGCCGCCAGCCTGCAGGCACCGACATTGTTCACCATCGCCCAGGACTTGACGCGCATGCAGATCGAAACCGAAGTGGATGAGGCGTTTATTGGCATGATTGAACCGGATCAACCGGTGCATTTTTCGGTATTTGCCTACCAGAAGCGCCAATTCAACGGTCAGGTAGCCCAGGTGCGGCTCAACCCCACCATCGAAGCCGGCGTGGTGAAATACAATTGCATTATCTTAGTCGATAATCAGGATCTGGCGTTAAAACCGGGCATGACGGCCACTGTCACCATAGAAGTGGCCCGCAGCGATAATGTGCTCAAAGTGCCTAATTCAGCGCTGCGCTATGTGCCGGATTGGCCCGCGCAACGGCTGAAAAAGCTTAGTGCCGACATCCAGTCCAATGAAGGCGTTATTTGGTTGCCTCAAGGAGATGATGTCAAACCGCTAATCGTGGTGTTAGGCACAACGGGTGAAAAAGAGACTCAAATCAGCGGCGAAGGAGTCAAAGAGGGCATGCCCTTAGTGGTGCCGGCGAGCCGCAAAGACGCCGAACGCAAACGCCGCTTCGGTTTGAGTTTATTTTAGTACCGGTGTCTGCATCAAACCCATGCCTAAAGAAGTCATAAACATCCAAGGCCTGCATAAAACCTATGCGCTGGATGGTGTGCAAGTGCACGCCTTGCGCGGCATTGACCTTGTGGTAAACCAAGGCGAATATCTGGCCATTATGGGGCCATCGGGGTCGGGTAAATCGACACTGATGAATATTGTGGGCTGCCTGGATGTGCCCGACGAGGGAAGTTACTGCCTCAACGGTCAAGATGTGACTCAAATGGACAGCGATGCACTGGCACAGGTCCGCAATCGCGAATTGGGATTTGTGTTTCAAAATTTCAACCTGCTGGCACGCACCTCGGCCCTGGAAAATGTGGAAACGCCGCTGGTTTATGCCGGGGTCGGCAAAACCGAACGCCGCCGCCTTGCCCTGGACATGTTGCAGCGATTGGGCTTGAGTGAACGCTTGTACCATACTCCCAACCAATTATCCGGCGGCCAGCAACAACGGGTAGCCATTGCCCGCGCCTTGGTGACCAAGCCATCGTTGTTATTGGCCGACGAACCCACGGGCAACATGGACACGGCCACCAGTGCCGAATTATTGGCCTTGTTGGCGCAACTGAATCGGGAAGATGGTTTGACCATTGTGCTGATTACCCACGAGGCGGAGGTGGCGGACCAGGCACAGCGCACCTTGATACTGCGCGACGGGCGGCTGGAGAGTAACTTGTGAAGGTGACTGTATGAACTGGATCGCGGCGTTGCAATTGGCGCTGAAGGCCTTGTGGCGCAATAAAACCCGCGCCATGCTGACGGCATTGGGGGTGATTATCGGCGTGGCCTCGGTAATAGCCATGGTCGCCATTGGCTCTGGTGCGCAGAAGCGCATTGCCGATCAACTGGAAAGCATGGGTACCAACACTTTGGTGGTCCGACCCGGCTCGGTGACCCGCGGTGGGGTGCGCACCGGTGCCGGCACTACGACTTCACTCAGTCGCGATGACGCCGAAGCCATCCGCGACTTGCCCGGCGTCATCGCGGTGGCGCCCTCCATTCGAACCGGTGTGCAATTGCGCTACCGGGGCACCAATTGGGGAACCGCCATTACCGG
>JASFLF010000676.1:0-3066 GCA_050118235.1 Gammaproteobacteria bacterium
AACTTGGGCTGCTGGAAAAAATCGACGATCACAAACTCATGGTGCCTCGCGGCGACCGCAGTCATGCGGTGGTGGAGCCGTATTTAACCGACCAGTGGTTTGTCAAAATCGCCCCCTTGGCCGAGCCGGCAATCAGGGCAGTGGAAAGCGGCGATATTAAATTTGTGCCGGATAATTGGAAGAACACCTACTACGACTGGATGCGCAACATCCAGGACTGGTGCATCAGCCGGCAGATCTGGTGGGGGCATCGCATCCCCGCCTGGTACGACCCGCAAGGTAAAATTTACGTTGGCCGCAGTGAAGCTGAAATACGGCAAAAACATGCTCTGCAGGATTCGGTAGCCCTAAGACAAGACGAAGACGTGTTGGACACCTGGTTCTCTTCGGCGCTGTGGCCATTTTCCACATTGGGCTGGCCGCAGCATACCGAAGAACTGAAAACCTTTTATCCCACCGATGTATTGGTCACCGGCTTTGACATCATATTTTTCTGGGTGGCGCGCATGATCATGATGGGCTTGAAGTTCACCGGCCAAGTACCGTTCCGCGAAGTGTACATTCACGGCCTGGTACGCGATTCCCACGGCCAGAAAATGTCCAAGTCCAAGGGCAACGTATTAGACCCGCTAGACTTGATCGACGGTATCGATTTGGAACCGCTGGTAAAAAAACGCACCACCGGTTTAATGCAACCGGAAATGGCGCCCAAGATCGAAAAACTCACCCGCAAGGACTTCCCCGACGGCATACCGGCGTTCGGCACCGACGCCTTGCGCTTCACCTTCGCCGCCATGGCCACTACCGGCCGGGACATCAATTTTGATATGGCTCGCGTGGAGGGCTATCGCAATTTCTGCAATAAACTGTGGAATGCCGCCCGCTATGTGCTCATGAACACCGAGGGACAAGACTGCGGCCAATCCAACGACGATGTGGAATTGAGCGCCGCGGACCTATGGATCCTATCCAAATTCCAGCAAACCGCAAAAACCGTCGCCGACACGTTTAAACAATATCGCATGGACTTGGCCTCGCAAGCGATTTACGAATTCACCTGGAATGAGTACTGCGACTGGTATTTGGAATTATCCAAGCCCGTATTAAACAATGCCGAAAGTTCCGAGCAAGCGTTGCGCGGGACGCGCCGCACCTTAGTGCGTGTACTGGAGTCCTTGTTGCGCTTGGCCCACCCCATCATGCCGTATATCAGCGAAGAAATCTGGCAAAGAGTGGCGCCCTTGGCTGACGCGCAAGGTGAGACCATTATGACGCAATGCTTCCCCCAACCGGAAGAAGACAAAATTGACCATCAAGCCATTGCCGAAATCGAATGGGTGAAACAGTTTATACTGGGCATACGCCAAATCCGTGGTGAGATGAACATCAACCCGGGCAAACCCGTGCCGGTATTATTGCAAGATGGCAGCGATAACGATCAACACTTGCTGAACAAACATCAACGATATATTCAGTTTCTGGCCAAAACCGAATCCTTAACCTGGCTCAATACCGGGGATGAAGCTCCCGAGGCTTCGACGTGTTTGGTGGGAAATATGAAAGTGCTTATTCCCCTGGCGGGATTAATCGATAAAGAAGCGGAAATCTCTCGCTTAACCAAAGAACTGGATAAATTGCAGAAAGAATTGGAACGCCTGGACGGCAAACTCAACAATGCCAATTTTGTGGACAAAGCTCCTGCTCAAGTCGTTGACAAAGAAAAACAACGCCGCGCGGAAACCGCTTCCGCCATGGAAAACCTGCAAGAGCAGCTCAAGCGTATACAGTCTCTGTAAGTGTTTAACTCAGCGGGGTAATACACCAATATAATTAACCACGAAGGCACGAAGCACACGAACAAAAGATGATGTAACATTCCGGTGAGATTCGTAATCGAATTCTTTCGCTGTCTCACGACCGTGACGAGCTTAGGTCTTTTTTTCCTCGTGTGCTTCGTTGTTAACATTGTGTTTGCTTGTTCAGCGAGCTCTGGGCGGTACCTCTACTCCTTGCTATTATTTACATAACTCTCTTACCCGACACACGGACTGTATAGTGGGCAACGAAAATATAATCTATACCATTTTTTTGATTTTCACCGGCGCGGCAATATTGGCGACGGTAGGTCTTTATGCCCGACAATCGTTGCTGGTGGTGTATATACTGCTAGGCATTTTATTTGGTCCTTCCGGTGCAAAATGGGTGACCGATCCTGTGATCATCAAACAAATCTCCCACGTGGGCATAATTTTTTTATTGTTTCTGTTGGGCATGAACCTGCCCGCGAAAAAATTGATTCATTTGGTGAAGCAGACAACGCTGATTACTGGCGCTAGTTCGCTATTGTTCGGTGTCATAGGCTTTGGAATCGCTCTGTTGTTTGCTTTTAACACAACCGAATCGATCGTCATCGGAACGGCCATGATGTTCTCCAGCACTATCATCGGCCTTAAACTTTTACCCACCACGGTATTGCATCATCGGCACACCGGGGAAATCATTATTAGCATCCTACTACTGCAAGACATATTGGCCATTATGGTGTTGTTGTTCTTGCAAGCCGCCAACCATGGCCAATGGCCATTAAGCGAACTGGCAATGATAATTGTGTATTTTGTCGTTGTCGCCCTGACAACTTTCGCTTTTCAACGCTACGTACTCCTGAAATTAATCAGCCGCTTCGATAAAATCCAGGAATACCTGTTTTTGGTCACTATTGGCTGGTGTCTGGGTGTTGCGCAATTCGCGCATCAGCTCGGATTGTCTTATGAAATCGGCGCCTTTCTCGCCGGTGTTGCCTTGGCCGCCAATCCCATCTCACTGTATATCACAGAAGTGTTAAAACCTTTGCGGGATTTTTTCTTGATTTTGTTTTTCTTTTCCGTGGGTGCCACATTCGATCTTGGGCTCGCCGAAGATATCCTGATCCCCGCGGCATTGCTGGGCGCGTTAATACTCGCACTAAAACCTCTAGTATTTAAATATTTGTTGATTACTTCCGGCGAAGATAAAAAAGTATCGGCGGAAATCGGCGTGCGCTTGGGACAAGGCAGCGAATTTTCGCTA
>JASFLF010000677.1:0-3065 GCA_050118235.1 Gammaproteobacteria bacterium
TACCGCGTGCCATATCCTATCTCCTCTTTTCTCTCTATATCTACTATTTGTCTAAGCGGCCGAAAACTGCTTTAAAGCTTCCCGGTCCAAAGCGTGCAAATCCACTTTTAAATAAGCGATGCCGTCGTCGACGACCACGATGGCTTCTGCGACGCCGGTTACCCTGGTTAATTCCCCCACCAACTGTCTGGCGCGTTTTTCGTCGACCTGGCCCACTTTTATCAAGTGGCTGCTCAAATAGCGCGGGCTTTGCATGGTGGCGGCGACCATAAACCATATTACTGCTAAAGCGGCACAAACGCCAAATACCGATTGTATACCGAATTGACCATGCACCCAGCCGCCGCTCACGCCTCCGATAAAAGCTCCCATGAATTGTGAGCTGGAAAACATGCCCATGGCCGTGCCTTTTTGGTCTGGTGAGCAGGTTTTCGCCACCAATGACGGTAACGTGGCTTCCAATACGTTGAACGCTATAAAAAACAGGAACAAGGAAAATATGATTCCTGCTAAAGAATGGTCCGTAAGCATAAATACCACTTGAGCGATTCCCAAAATCATGATGGCGGCGCCAAACACTTGTTTAAGCCGGCGTTTTTTCTCCGCGATAATCACGAACGGCACCATCATCGTCAGCGAAATCAGCATTACCGGCAGATAGACTTCCCAGTGTTTGGCCGGTTGCAGCGCGGCAAAGTCACGCAATGCCAGCGGCACGGCCACAAAGGTTGCGGTAAGCATCATATGCAAAATAAACACACCGAAATTCAAGCGCAATAACTGGCTATTTTTAATTACGCTGCGAATTTGTTCCGGCGCTGTCATGGCGTCACGGTGAAAGGTACTGCTCACCGGATTGGGCACCACCCATTTCACAAACCCGACGCCGACCACAGCCAACGCCGCTGTCAACCAAAATATGCCATCCACGCCGATCCAGTTGTTGAATATGGGCCCCAGCACAAGCGAAGCTGAGAACGCGATACCGATACTCAAGCCGATGGTAGTCATGGCCGCCACGCGGTTCTCTTCCCGGGTTAAATCGGCTGTCAACGCCATCACGGTGGCCGCAATTGCCCCGGCCCCTTGTAATGCCCTGCCGATAATAACGCCGCTTATAGAATGGGACATGGCCGCGATAGCGCTGCCGCAGGCAAATATGATCAACCCGGTGATAATCACGGGTTTGCGGCCGATACGGTCCGACACCATGCCGTAAGGGATTTGCAATAACGCCTGGCTAAGGCCGTAAATGCCTATGGCCAAGCCAATGAGCGTGGGTGTCGCGCCATCCAACTGGTCGGCATACAAAGAGAATACCGGCAGGATCATGAACAATCCCATCATTCTTAGGGCATAGATGCCCGCAAGGGAAAACACCGCTTTTTTTTCGCTGGCGGTTAAACCGACGGGCTGCCCCTCTGATTGTATTTGGTTTTTGTCAGTCACTACTTAGAATCCTTTGCCATGAAACCGTAAAACAACGTATATTAACAGGTTACGTTTAGCAGCGAAAACACACATGGATAAAATACTCTTAAGAGGCGCACGCACTCACAATTTAAAAAATATCGACCTGGAACTCCCGCGCGATAAATTAATCGTCGTCACGGGCTTGTCCGGTTCGGGAAAATCCTCTTTGGCTTTTGACACCATCTACGCCGAAGGTCAACGCCGCTATGTGGAATCACTATCCAGTTATGCGCGGCAATTTCTCTCTATGATGGAGAAACCGGACATTGACCACATTGAAGGATTATCTCCGGCCATTTCCATCGAACAAAAATCCACATCCCATAATCCGCGTTCCACGGTGGGTACGATCACCGAAATATACGACTACTTGCGCTTGTTATTCGCCCGCGCCGGCACGCCAAAATGCCCCGACCACGACGTTGAACTGGAAGCGCAGACTGTCAGTCAAATGGTGGATCAGGTGTTGGCGCTGCCCGAAGGCAGCAAGTTGATGCTGTTAGCGCCGGTGGTGCGGGGGCGCAAGGGGGAACACCTCAGAGTATTTCATGAACTTCGCTCTCAAGGCTTTGTTCGGGCCCGCATCGATGGCGAAATTTACGAATTAGACGCGCCTCCGGAACTGGATTTACGCAAGAAGCACACGATTGAAGTAGTCATAGATCGTTTTAAAGTCCGCGAAGATTTAAAACAACGCATTGCCGATTCTTTTGAAACCGCATTGTCGTTAACCGATGGCGTGGCCTCTGTTTCATTCATGGAAGGCGAGCAAGCCGATTTGATGTTCTCCGCCAAGTTTGCCTGCGCCATTTGCGGCTATTCCGTTCCCGATTTGGAACCCCGCTTGTTTTCTTTCAACAATCCCGCCGGCGCATGCCCTTCGTGTGACGGCTTAGGCTCGAAACAATTTTTCGATCCGCAGCGGGTAGTGGCACATCCGGAACTGAGTTTACCGGCGGGCGCCGTGCGGGGCTGGGACCGACGCAATGCTTATTATTTTCAACTGATCCAGTCACTGGCCAAGCACTATCGCTTCGATCTCGACCAACCGTTCAAAGACTTGCCTGAGGAAATTAAAAACGTAGTGCTCTACGGCAGCGGCGATCAACACATCGAATTCGAATACGCCAGTGACCGGGTGCGCAGTGTGAAACGCACTCACCCGTTCGAAGGCGTGATACCCAATATGCAACGACGTTATCACGAAACCGATTCCAGCGTAGTGCGCGAAGAGTTGGCCAAGTTTCTCAACAGCCAATCCTGCCCCGATTGCCAAGGCACCCGGCTGTCACGAGCCGCTCGAAATGTGTTTGTCGCCGAGAAATCGTTGCCCGAGGTAACCGCTATGCCAGTGGGCAAAGCGCAAGGTTTTTTCGGCAACCTGCAGTTGCCTGGCCGCAAGGGCGAAATCGCCGAGAAAATTGTCAACGAAATTTCTCAGCGGCTTAATTTTCTTGTTAATGTAGGATTGGACTACCTCACTCTGGATCGCAGCGCCGACACCTTATCCGGCGGTGAGGCGCAGCGTATCCGCCTGGCCAGTCAAATCGGTGCGGGTTTAGTGGGCGTAATGTACATTCTGGACGAACCAT
>JASFLF010000678.1:0-3064 GCA_050118235.1 Gammaproteobacteria bacterium
GCTCAAGGACATCGGCGACAATGTTTTGCCGCCGTACCGGGAGCACTACATAGAGGTACCCATGCTAGATGAGCAACGCGAGCGTTATGAGGTGATGAAACGCGTGTTGACTGAGGCCATGAAAGAAGCTCTACGGTTAGGCGACAACAGCTTGTTGGGTGTTGTGATCAATGTGTTGTTGGCGTGGCCTGACACCTGTTTTCGTGCCGAAAACGTGGTTCATCCGCGTACCAAGGACACGCTGTTCTTCTCCGGATCCATTTTTTCCGAAGACGACGTTATGCCTAAGGAAGAGGAGTTGATCCGTATTTGCAAGAAGGCGAAGGCTCAGGGTAGACGGGTACTGATTTACACAGTTTACACCGGTAAACGCGACACCTCGGCCAGGTTGAAGCTGATCTTGGAACAAGCGGGATTAAAACCCGCCGTGTTGCGATCGACGGTTGATACGACGAAGCGTGAAGACTGGATATTAGATCAAGTGGATCGCGGGATCGATGACTTGATCTGCAATCCGGAGCTGGTGAAAACCGGTTTGGACTTGTTGGATTTTCCAGAGGTCGTTTTCATGCAATCTGGCTACAACGTCTATACGTTGTTGCAGGCTGGTCGTCGCTCTTGGCGTATCGGTCAAACGCAGGATGTCAACGTGTATTTTTTGGGGTATGAAGACTCGGCACAGACCGCCTGTTTGTCGTTGATGGCACAGAAGATCGCGGTCAGCCAGTCGACATCCGGTGACATGCCAGATACCGGGCTGGATATATTGAACCAGGACGGCGACAGCGTGGAGGTCGCGCTGGCGAAGCAACTCGTGGCGTAAACGATCGTAAGGTTATTTCTGCGAAACACAACCAGAGCCGGCATTATGCCGGTTCTGGTTTTTTGTGAAACGCCATCGAGTAAGGTTTCACACTTTTCCACGAAATATGTGGATAAGGTTGTGTAAAGTCCAATGGCCAGGCGCTATAAGGTTCTGAACTTTCAATTAAAAACGAAACTATTTTTAAAACGATCAAATTCTGTTCGCTCTTCTCCTAATAATGCCTAGGTACCAATATAACTAGCGTTCCACCCGTAACGCAATACTAATCCGCTCTTATGCGTAAAAATTGTGAAACAGAGACCAACGAAGTTTTGACGGTTTTTTATGTAATAAAATGACGTTTTGTTTACGATTTCCCTATTTTGGCAACTTGGTCTTTGGCAAAATTGTGACTGTAGAGCAAGTCGATATTGACCGCTATGGTCGAACCGTTGGCAAAGTCTATTCGCGATGTATCGCTTGATTCCGAGACAAAGAGAGCGTTATCGCTCTTCCCCCCTTTTGCAGGTAGTGCCAGGATTTTTGCTCTTGAGGTATTATTCAGGTTTTACGGCGATCGCTACCAGAACGTCGAGACATTATTTCGAAACCGAAGCGTTCGATTTCTCTACGATCAGGTTGTTCCCGCCGATCAAGATTGCGCCGCTCGGCGCTATGTGATTCGCCCTGCGAACGGAGGTTGACTTCGAATTGCGACTCAGATGCGTTGCTTCTCATCACTGTACTCCTACTACAACTATACTCTATGCCTATTATCCCGGTATGGCGGCACAGTACTGTTAGGTATTCCTGCTTTTCGATGTGTACTATTGCCGAATCACTGATTAACTGTCGTCGCTAATTTTGGTTAGCGGAATGACCTTCATCTAGCTCCAATAGAGGCTCGATTGGCTTTGGTTGCGGCGTCCGGTAATGTATGCCCTTCGTCTGGACCGATTTTCCCCTAACGCCGCGGCTTTGCACTTGTTTTGGCTGGACTTGGCGAAATTGCAATTCCTTGTACTGCAACTCTTTAGGTTGTGGCGTTCTGAACTTAAGCTCCCTTGGTTGAACGTCTCTGAATTCCAATTGTTTGCCTTGAAAGCGGCGCCGCGGTTTTGTTGAATTCTCTCCGGATGGAGGATTGGCCCCAAAGAAACGATACCTGTCGTAGCGATTATTGGGTTGTGGCTCCGGAGTTAAGGGCAACGACTCGGGTATGGGGCGTGTTGATTCGCCCCCGCCATAGGTTTGCGAGTATCCGATCGGCTCAGGATCCCTGGAAGCAGTGGAATTTGTCTGTTGACTGGGTACCGTGCCGCTGGATTTTAAAACATTGCGATCACTGCGAATGTGCAGCACGCCATGGTGGTCTTGATGGGAATTTTGTGGTGCTTGACAGGGTACATTTTGATAGGTTGGTACGTCATCCACTACACATTTATACACCAAGATATCACCAACGCTTATATCACTGGCACTTAATATCGCTAAAAAAGCAATGGGAGTAATGAATTGTACTACTTTTATTTTTTTCATCGTTGGATACGGCGCAACTGAGTAACCGTATCATAACGGATTTCCATCACAGTGTATAGTTTATTGAGATCCGAGCAATGCGAAAAAAGGCTATCCAAACTCTAGTGTTTGCTTAACTCACGTATTTGATCGAGACTCAATCGCCCTTCGGCGCCCCACCCTTTGACGCCAGCCTCGACGGCGGGACGAAAGTCAGCGTATAAATTATATCCCTCCCGGGCGATGTCACCGGGTGAATATGATTTGGCGAGTGCTTCCATGGCGCTACGCGCATCGTCCAAGGCATCACCAAATTTCTTGAATAGATACTTTTCCACGCTCTCCGGAGTGATGGGCTTATTCTTACTGAGTGCGCGCAGTCCCGCGTCGGTATGAACCGCGTCGACCGCACGGCCTAACAGGTCGATTTTCACCGCGTCGGCGGGTTTCAGTTTCTTGCGCTGTTCTTTGACTTTGGCGGGCGTTGGCTTGAATAGGCCGAGGGCCTTACCTTTGGAATATGCGTTGAGACCAGCGACGGCACGACCTAAGGTGAGAGATTCGTCGCGATTAAACCCTAAACGTTCAGCGACAATGGCGGCCCACAACGTCAAGACTGGGGCGCGATTGATATTAAGCCAGTGTCTTTGGTCATTACTCATTATGCCGCTTCCTTCATAATTGAGAGAGTGACTTAGAGCTTACAAATATCTCTAATACATTAAAACTGAGTGTACAACG
>JASFLF010000679.1:0-3061 GCA_050118235.1 Gammaproteobacteria bacterium
TCAACTGCCCGGTATGTTGATGCTGCCGTTCAAGGGCAAGATATCAGGTTATGCCATCAACCGTCGGGAATGGAGTAAAGAGGGGAGCCAGCCTATCGGGGAAAGTCGTGAACAGTAAATGGATTCACTGGATTTTATTTACTGTGCTTATTGCTGGCATCGTGGCAGCGGTTGTCTTTCGTGACCATCTTGATGCCAGTGCTTTGCAGCAATGGATGCAAGGGGCCGGTGCGGCTGGACCCATAGTGTTTATGTTTGTCTATGCGCTGGCCACGGTGTTGATTTTGCCGGGCTCCGTATTGACGCTGGCGGGTGGCGCATTGTTTGGCCCGGTGTCAGGCACCTTATATAACCTGACCGGTGCCACGATGGGCGCAACTTTGGCATTCCTGGTGGCACGTTACCTGGCATCTGAGTGGGTGGAGCGCAAAACCGGCGGTCGTTTAAAACAACTGAAAGAAGGTGTGGAAGGCGAAGGTTGGCGCTTTGTTGCGTTTGTGCGCTTGGTACCCTTGTTTCCCTTCAACTTGCTGAACTATGCGCTGGGACTGACACGCATCAAATTTTGGCACTATGTTATTGCCTCCTATATCTGCATGCTGCCGGGTGCTATGGCTTATACCTACTTGGGTTATGCCGGGAGTGAAGCGATCGCTGGTAATGAAGGGCTCATCCAAAAAGGATTGCTCGCGCTGGCTCTTCTGGCCACAGTTGCTTTTATACCTCGCTTAATTAAGCACCTGAGTCGCGCACCCATGATAAGTGTTGAAACACTAAAAACAAAACTCGATCAACAGCAGGATGTTTATGTGCTGGATGTGCGCAATGCAACGGATTTTGTGAATGAACAAGGTCACATACCACAGGCACATAACATACCCGTGGAAGAGCTTTACCAGCGTTTGGATGAATTATCTGAACTGAGAGAACGCCTCATCGCAATTGTGTGCCGCACCGATAAACGTTCATTGAAAGCAGCAATGCTATTGGCACAAAAAGGTTTTGCCGATGTGCATGTGGTCAAAGGAGGAATGACACAATGGAATCATAAGGGATTTCATGTCGAGTTTTGATTAAACGAGAATATAGTGATTATTTAGTGACGCTAAGATGCATAACTCAGCGATGCCATGATATTCACAATAATGGTAAGCGCAGCTAAAGGAAACGTTCGTGAAACGGAAGTTTTCCATAATCGTAGTGATTCTGGTGGTTGCCTTTATAGGATGGCGATTCGTCCGCCCTATGCAAATATTTGTGGTATCGCCAACCTTTGAGCGCCCCATGGACACAAGCAATGCGCCGAGTGTTTTCCCCGCATTGCGCGCCGAAGAATGTGTGGGCTGTCACCGTGATATCTATAACGAGTGGCGCATATCGATTCATAGCCAGGCGTGGACAGATCCCTATTTCCAGGTGGATTGTGTGGCGGGGTCATGTGGCGGGGTCACATGGCGGGGTCACACATGGCGGGGTCACACATGGCGGGGTCAGGCATGAGTATTTGAGTTATTAACAAGCAGCCCAGATGAAGTGCGACGGAATCTGGGAAAGAGGATCAATATGTGTTGAAATATTTTCTGGATTTCGCAGAGCTGCATCCAGGCTACTTGCTGCGCAAATTAGTAGGCGTCAGGATTTTCCTTTGCGGAAAAAGGCGATCAAACCTGCAAAGACACAAAGCAAGCCAAAAGCGAATGGGATGTGGGTAATAAAGGCTGCCCCCGGTTCAAGTAGAGCATCTTCCGGCCTTGAAGGATCATAATAGACGATAACCTGGCTACCCATTGGATAACGCCTGACAATCTCCTCCTTACCGCTAGAGCTATTGGTGGAGCTATCCCCTAGTGAGACTCGTCCCGAACTATATTGAGTACCATTGACTGTATAGGTATAACGAACGTCAGCCGAATACATCCTTGTTGTTTTACCATCAGAACGACTGTCGTAACTCGCCACTTTTGCATGGACCACGGTTCCGGCAACCTTCGGCCAGCTCAGGGTTAAATAGGCATCGGCGATCAACCGCCACCCCCAAACGCTGAATCCAACGCCCAGTACGATAACTGCGACAAAAGTAATAATTTTTCTCATAGTGTAATTAGTGATCGGTTATAGACAGTTCAATACACTGGTGAGATGCGAGGCATGCTTTATTTTATTTAAAGCATACTAATCTGCATAATTAATTCGACTGAAAGTGGTCATGAGCTGTCTCTTGTCAATAGGGCTCGCGAATACAATTCATCGCCAAAAGCAAAAAATAAAAACAACTGATAGCGTTGTTCGTAAAATCAAGTGTTGGACCGCGACCGGGTCAAGCCTGCATTATTGCACTATAAAATTTTCCCTGCTAGTTTATCTAAATGGCCAGAAAACCTCGACTACACTATGCATGCCGGCAGCGTTTGCCACGTTATGTTGGGTGGTAACGGCGGGTACAAAATCTTCTTCGATGATGAAGATAGAGGCCACCTCTATTGCTAATCAATGAAGGGGCTAAGCGCTTTGACCACACGATTCACGATTTTTGTCTGACGGACAATCACCTCCATTTAACCATTCAAGTCGGTGAAATCCCCTTAACCAAAATCATGCAAAATCCTTGAGTTTAAAATCGTCAACTGCGTTGTTGCGAAACTTGTCAATATTCTAGATATTCACTGCGTTTTGAGCCTCGTATTTGACGATCTTAATTCTTCTCGCTGCTTGCCCAGACTTGTTCAGAGGATCCTAAAATATTTTGAAACAATGATTGGCTCGAGCAAAAAAATTTAAGCGCGGACTACGTTGACAAACACCGGACTTCTTTATAATGCAACTATGCAGGTATAATCCGAGTCCTGCGAGTCCCAGTGACCCGAATCCCAGAACTCATCTCGACCTTGTGCGGGGCTTGACCCTGACCTATGGTGTTGTTTGTATTGGAATGTCACTGACAATACAAATCCGTAATTGTGACACTTTTGTGATAAATCGGTGATACCTGCGTGAGTTTTCCTGCCTAAGTTTGTTCCTGTGATTCGTCTCGTTGCGAATCTACGTAATCATTTTCAGGGGG
>JASFLF010000680.1:0-3061 GCA_050118235.1 Gammaproteobacteria bacterium
TGCATTGGGTAGTTTGAACAATTCTATTAATCGTGCGGCGTAGGCACGTTCTGCTTCTAAGGCGTCCCCCTTTAATCGACCCTCGCCAAGATCAAAACCAAGCGCTTGCAATACCAATTCACCGTGAGTTCTCAGATTTAGACCGATGCCGAAAGTGGGAATTTTTTGGGAGTCACTATACGCCCAAGGCTTGTCGCCTTCAAAAAGCTTTAATAAATTTAAGCGTTGGTCTTGATAATCAGTAGTGATATATAAATTCATAATTATTTCCTAATAAGATTGAAGATTTGGTAATAGGCCTATTTTTTTAACTTGAAACGATAACTGCATATTTGTGCTGTGCCCTCTGGATGAGCTTGATAAACGCGCAGACGGCCGGCTTTGATATCCGATTTTCCTTTGAAATCTTGGTGGGCGCGCCACCACTGATCAAAATAAGTCTTACCCTGGTAAAAAAAACATCGTAGTGCACATTGTGTATAGAGTCTTCATTAGGTCTATATCCATATTTTTCATAAATTGGATTTGATCGTTCCCCCGGAAAAAGCGGCCGAAACACCTCACTCCCTTTTCGATTCAGTGGTGGATGCGGCATAACAAGTTCAGTTTTCATTCGATCTATTCCCTTATAGTCCGGAGTCAGTACAGCTAAAAGCGATCCATATACGCTACCGCAAGGTTTCTCAAAGTAAACCGGTTCGATCTTACCGTCGTTGTCGATATCGAATTCACTCAATATTGGTTTAAGTCCAGACCTAGCCTGTCGATCCACATCGTATTGTTGCCGCGCTTGTTTCATTTGCTCGGGATTACCTTGCCACTCCGGCCATTTTGTCACAAGGTAGTAATACACGGGATTGGCATCCCGCTCCCACAGCAACTCTCCAAACATACTATAAAATGCGTAAAGTGCCTTCCCAGAAGGGGTGATTACAGCATCCGGTCTTGTCCAGTGTGGCTTATCAAGTCCTTCGATATCTTTGTTGACTTTACGACCGCAAGTCATAGGCACCTTTGGTTTAAACGAATTGAGATTTTTCTCATAAACCTCACAAACTTCCACACCATTACCTTCTATCAATTCGTAGTATCCTTCCGCGTAAACACGTGCGCTGCTGAGTATACTTACAACTGACAATACAATAATATAAATCCACAAACATGAAACCACTTGCTTGTTCACATTACTTGGTATTTCAAGCCTGTCGGTTGGGGTGACGTTAGGAACCCCAACATTTTTATGTTCGTTCACCATAGTTATCTCCTTTGAATGTTTCTGCGGTTTCCTAAGTAAGGTCAATAATTCCTTCTTTTTTATAACGATGAATACTTGAATGTTTCCAATCAACTGCTTTTTCCACGCAGCCATGATATTACCTTTCCCGAATACTCTCATTTATCCCCCGCAACAACGGCGCCAGAAAATATTCAATAATTCGTCGAGTCCCCGTTTTAATTTCCACCGTCACATTCATGCCAGGTGTCAATTCCACCAATTTATTTTGAACTTGAATGATGTTGCGTTCCATGCTGACTCGGGCGTGAAATGCCAAACCAACATTATCTAAAGGCACGGCTGCCTGCGATAGCGTTTTTATGGATCCGCTTATGGTGCCGTATTTGGTAAACGGAAACGCTTCGACTTTGATTTCTGCGTTGTCGTTTTGGTTGATAAAACCTATGTCTTTGTTTTCCACCCAGGCTTCTATCTCAAGCTGTTCTTCTTCCGGGACCAGCACCATGAGTTTTTGTGCCGGTGTCACCACGCCACCGATGGTGTGCATGGCCAGTTCTTGCACGATGCCGTTGATCGGCGCGAGTAGCTTTTGTTTGACGGAGCGGTTGTTCGCTTTGATGAGTTCCTGTTCATAGGATTTGATTTTGGTTTCGGTGAGCGCCAGTTCGGTTTTATAGCGGCTGTTGAATTCGGCAACATACGCTTGGTGCTGGGTTTGGGCTTCTTTCAAAGCCGCCAGCTCTTCGATGCGTTGTTGCTGTAGTACGCCCAAACCCTGGATCTTATTGATGTGTTCTTCTTTTAGTTCCAGATACTGAATTTTCGAACCGTATTCTTTTTGATACATGTCTTCGTATGCTTTAAGGCGTTCTTTCATGATGGGGATCACTTGTTGCAGGCGGGTGATGTTGATTTCGGCCATTTCAATGGCGGCTTTGCGTTGTTCGATCAATGACTGGGCCGATTCCGCGTTGGATGTGTATTCTTGCAATTGGCCCGCCAGTGTTTGCTCGGCGTTGGTAGCCAATGGTTTATTTATATACCCGGTAGTGTGATACGCGCGCCCAGTTGGGTATTTTCTCGTTGCTGAGGCGGTCGTAATCTGCAATTCGCGCCCCATAGGGACGCTCCTACAAAGGCTAATGGCCATTGTGATACCTTGGGTTTATAATCCACGCAAGATAGTGAAGGCCTAGTTTTTCAAAATATGGGCGGAATAGCGCTTACTACAGCGCTAACCGCCCATGAATAAATATTATATGGCCGTATTTTGCCAAGCCGCAGCAATCGTTGGAGTCAACGCTTCGTCTAATTCGGGAGACAACTGGAGTTCTCCGGACGAAGGCGGATTGAATGCGGCCATCGCGTTAACCAGCAATTCAACTTGGTTGTTCGCAAGGACATCATTGTTCTCCAATTGAAATTGAGCAACTCGGTTGTCCTCACTCACATACCAATCGCCAATCCGCACTGTGTCATTGGTACCAATAATTGTTACAGTCAAATCATTGGCGTCCCGCTCAAACCAAAGTTGTGACGCGTCAATGTCTTCACCGAAGGCTAGCACGTCATCGCCTTGCGCTATAACTGCGGATTCGTTTTGTTGAATGATGGTGTCTTGACCTGAGCCGCGACTGAAACTGTACACGTCGTCTCCCAGGCCGCCTATTATCACATCATTCCCCTCACCGCCAATCAGCGTGTCGTTACCTGCACCGCCGTTTAAACGATCCGAACCACTACCGCCGACAATTACATCATCGCCTTCCGAGCCAGTTACGGTGTCGTTACCCGCACCAGCATCGATATGATCAATGTTATTTA
>JASFLF010000681.1:0-3059 GCA_050118235.1 Gammaproteobacteria bacterium
GGAGTTTGGTTTTCGAGGATGAGAGTCCGGTCTAAGAAGGTAAGCTGTCACTCGGTCGCTGATTAA
Source organism: Gammaproteobacteria bacterium (assembly GCA_050118235.1). GTDB lineage: Bacteria > Pseudomonadota > Gammaproteobacteria > SZUA-152 > SZUA-152 > JAJDNG01. Next base: position 67 of record JASFLF010000681.1, read on the forward strand.
CAATCCGACAATTATTAAGCGTCTGCTTCTGAGAAATTTGCTCGTATTATCGTTAATCTACCAAGGTCCGCTTTCAGATCCAGTTGCAGAAGAGCAGTTGAACGCCAATTTCTTACTCAGTCGCGCATGAAAATATTCGAGATTTTTAAGAGTCCGGAATTGGCAGAAATGAAACCTTGCTGCCCGCCAGAATAAATTGAAATTCACTTGCCAATCTGTCGAATCCCATCTGAGTCACTACATCTAATAGACGAACAGAGTGCGCAAATTAACGTGACTTTGGTTCGCATAATTCCACTAGCAAAGACGGTGAGCAGACTGTTCGGGGGGAGGTGCGACTTTCCGCGGAGTGAATAGATCTTCAGCGTGAGCAAGGGGGCTCCCTGGGCGCTCGCAGTCCTTTACTGTCGCGCAGCCATCCCTCCCTTATAAGCGGGGACCGCTTCCTGTTGGGTCTGGACCGCTTCCTGTTGGGTCTGGACCGCTTCCTGTTGGGTTTGGATCCTTCCTGTTGGGTCTGGAACCCTTCCTGTTGATTTTAGATCCGTCCTGTCGGGTCTGGAGCCCTTCCTGTTAGGTTTTAACCCTTCCTGTTGGATTTTGACCCTCCCTGTTAGGTTTTGACCCTTCCTGTTGGGTTTTAACGCTTCATTTCGCGGCCGGCGGTGTTGGTTTAGTGATATAGGAAGCGTGCCAAAGGCGGCTGTCGACACGCTGAAGGGATTTCATTTCGTTCAATGGTACAAATAGGCAACGGCAGTGATCTTACTTTCCATAAAAATAGATCCGGAACAATTAATTCCGGTAAAAAACGATGGCACGTAGTGTAACCGGCGGGCTCATACTGCCGTTCAGGTTTCCGGGATGCGTTTTGCCAGGCCAAACAACAACGGCGTGACGATCGCCCACGCTAATCCTATGGCGACTAAAGAAGTCAGCATGTCGTACTGCGGCAGTTCGATGGCCCCCAGCCTGGAGCCGGCAAAATAGGCCAGCGGGGCAAACACGGCACCGACTCCGGCGGACAGCCATGGTTTATCGGCTAACCAGGCCAGGCTGTGGCGCAGTGAAATCGCAAATAACATCCACAGCGCCACCAGCCACAGCGGCGCCAGTGGCAAATTGTTTGCCGGCCCGGCGTGAAATACGTTAAACGCTATGTGCAGACTGTCGACAACAAAACCGATGGCGCCGGTGAGCAGTATCAATTTGATTTCCTGTTTGATGTGTCTCAGCATGGACAAGTGCAGGCCGATGATGGCCACACAACTTAATATGGAAATCGCGGCAAGGTTATTGGCCGCCGAGAACACGCATAGGAACCAACCCAATTGGAACAACACGACATTGGCGATGGTAAAATAGTGTTTGTTTTCCTTAATCGTGGCGATCATAGTCAACCTTCGCAGTTAATCGATGCGGAGACAACCGGCCTTCACTTGCTGAACGTTCCTAACACCGGTTCGACACGGCATTGCGGCTTGCTGAACACCATGTGCACGTCACTGATGGCGCGTTCTTCGAATCCGCCTTCGCAATAACACAAGTAGAATTCCCACAGTCGTATGAAGACCTCGTTGTAACCGAGGGACTTCACTGACTCGATATTGTCGAAAAAATTCTCCCGCCACTTGCGCAACGTGGTGGCATAGTGAGCGCCGATGTCCTCGTGGTGGAGCAGGCGCATGTCAGTGGCATTACATACTGAATTCAGAATGGCGGTATTGGACGGTATACAACTGCCCGGAAAAATATAGCGTTGGATAAAATCCACCGAACCTTTGGCTTGTTCGTAACGCTGGTCGGCGATGGTAATGGCTTGCAGCAGCATCATGCCGTCGGGTTTTAACAATTCGGCGCATTTGTTGAAAAATGTGTCATAGTACTCATGACCTACGGCTTCGATCATCTCTATGGATACCAGTTTGTCGTATTGGCCTTGCAGGTCGCGGTAGTCTTGCAGCAATACGGTAATTTTGTCCTGCAGTCCCAGATTGTGGATACGCTGCAATGCCAGATTGTATTGTTGTTTCGAAATGGTGGTGGTCGTGACCCGGCAGCCATAGTGTTGCGCCGCATATATGGCAAATCCGCCCCAGCCGGTTCCGATTTCCACCACGTGATCCTGCTCGCTCAGTTGCAGCTTATCGCAAATGCGCTGCAGTTTGTTAATTGACGCCTGTTCCAGGGTGGTCGCTTGATCGGTGAAAATTCCGCAGGAATACATCATGGTGTTGTCCAGCATCAGCGCGAACAAGTCGTTACCAATGTCGTAATGCGCGGCAATGTTTTTACGGCTGCCTTGTTTGGTGTTGCGGTTCAGCCAATGCAACGCTTTGCGAACGGGCGTGGCCAGTCTGGCCAGGCCGGATTCCATGGCGTCCATTACCTCCATGTTGCGCACCATGATGCGTACCACATCGGTCAAAGAATCCGTCGTCCAATGGCCCAACATGTAAGATTCAGCCGCGGCAATGCTGCCGCCAAACGCCAGCTCCTGATAAAAATGCGCTTGCTGCACATGGATAAACGCGGTGACGGGAAACTGCTGGCTGCGTTTGCCAAAGCGGTGCTGTGTCTGTTGCTGCTTGTCCACCAGCACGATTTCGCCGTGCTGGAGTTTGTGCAGTTGTTTTATGACGAGTTTGCGCGCCACTGCGTTTAGCCAGCCGGATGGCTGTGTGCCGGTTGCGCGTGTCGCTGGCGATTTCCTGGATATCGTATTTATTGGAATGCCTAACGGGTTGCTTGGAGTATCGCTGTTGGGTTTATCGAATAACTGTTCGCTCATGTCATAACGCCGTATCCGGCGCCTCCTTGATGATTGATGGGTTGTCTGATGAATTGGCTGATGGCTGTGTCGCTTGTGCGCTTTTGGTTGTGGAACGTTTAGTGTGATTGTTGTGTTTCGGGTGATCGTAAGTAGCAACCCCTTTTAACCACAACTTCAACGCCTGGTAGTAAATGCCAAGCGTGACCTTGAACGTCATAAA
>JASFLF010000682.1:0-3058 GCA_050118235.1 Gammaproteobacteria bacterium
CATGTCTTGACCTTTACTGTCCAGCAAACCCATGGCCAGCGGAATATGAAACGGTTGCTTATCTTTTTGTCCCGGTGTGGGCGGACAAGATTGTTTGATGGTTAGCGTGTAGGTTTTTTCCGTGTCGTCGTATCGCCGTTGCACATCCAATTGCGGTGTGCCGGCCTGGCTGTACCATAATCTGAATTGGTTGAAGTCTTCACCGTTGGCATCTTCCAACGCTTTGACAAAATCATCAGTGGTCACGGCCTGACCATCGTGTCGCTTAAAATACAAATCGGTGCCTTTGCGGAATTGTTCCGGCCCCAGCAAATGATGCAGCATGCGCACGACTTCAGCGCCTTTGTTATACACCGTGACGGTGTAAAAATTATTGATTTCCACATAAGAGTCGGGCCTCACTGGATGGGCCATGGGACCGGCATCCTCGCGGAATTGATGGGTACGCAAGATGTTCACATCGGAAATGCGCTTAACGCCCCTGGAACTCATGTCGGCGCTGAATTCCTGATCGCGGAATACGGTGAAACCTTCTTTTAAACTCAACTGAAACCAATCCCGGCACGTCACCCGGTTGCCGGACCAATTGTGGAAATATTCGTGGCCAATGACCCCTTCTATGCCTTCAAAATCACTGTCGGTGGCGGTCTCCGGCTTGGCCAACACATACTTGGAGTTGAACACATTCAGCCCTTTGTTCTCCATGGCGCCCATGTTAAAGTCGTCCACCGCCACGATCATATAGATATCCAGATCGTATTCGCGGCCGTAGACTTCCTCGTCCCATTTCATGGCTTTTTTCAACGAACGCATGGCGTAGCCGCATTGGTCTTTATTGTGATGTTGAACATAAATGCGCAAATCCACTTCGCGGCCGGACATCGTGGTGAATTTGTCGCTAATGCACGCCAAATCGCCCGCCACCAAGGCGAATAAATACGTAGGCTTGGGGTGCGGGTCTTCCCAGGTAGCGAAATGTTTGCCGTCTTCCAGGTCGCCGCTGGCCACTAAGTTGCCGTTGGACAATAACACGGGGTATTTGGCTTTATCCGCAATAATAGAAGTGGTGTATTTGGCCATGACGTCGGGCCGATCGTACATATAAGTGATGCGGCGAAAACCCTGGGCTTCGCATTGGGTGCAGAAATTGCCGCCGGAAGTATATAAGCCGCTGAGCTCGGTGTTAGCGCCGGGATTGATTTCAGTTTCCAGTTCCAGAATGAAAAACTCGGGCACGGAAGTAATAATCAATTGTTCTTCATCCACGCTGAAGTCTTCATCGCTGAGCGGTTCACCGTCTATGGCGATGGAGATCAGTGTTAACTTTTCACCGTGCAGCACCAACGGGGTATTAGTCGGAGTATTGGGCCGACGTTGCATGGACATGGCAGATTTCACCCGTGTCGCTTCTTCCTGTAATTCAAAATCCAACTGAATGGATTCCACACTGTAATCGGTGGGCGTGTAATCCTGCAATCGAATGGTAATCGGTGTTTGTGCTTTAGACTGGTCTGCCATATGTTTTCCCTGCTCTAGTAACGTCAGTTGTAAATTTTACCTGTGGATGGTAAGGATGTTTTTCAATCAATGAGCGTCTTCGGTATAATCACGCCCCATTCTTATGGTGAACATACTGGTTCATCGACCACTAATCATCAAAACGTATGAGGCTACTTTATATGCACAGTGAACCGCCCGCTGAATCAACCGCCGAATCCCTATGCCCTTGCGGATCCACACTGAATTACGACCAATGCTGCGGACCGTACATAGAAGGTAGCAAAGATGCGCCCACGGCGGAAGCCTTAATGCGCTCGCGTTATGTGGCCTATGCCCAGAAAAACGACGACTATATTTTGAAAACCTGGCATGAATCCACCCGTCCTGAAGATGCTAAACCCGCGCAAACCAACGCCACCTGGATCGGTTTGACCATATTACGCACCGAAGGCGGGCGGGAAAACGATACCGACGGCGTGGTGGAGTTCCGTGCCCGCTGCCGCATCAAAGGCGAAGCCGGCGGGGTGGACGAGGCCAGCCAATTCGTCAAAGAAGACGGCAAATGGTATTACGTGGATGGCGCGGCCATCCAACCGATTCGAACCCGCGACAGCAAAGTGGGCAGAAACGATCCCTGCCCTTGCGGCAGCGGCAAAAAGTATAAAAAATGTTGCGGTAAAGCCGCCTAGCTTTTTGCCCTACCGTGCTCGATCAAAAAATCTTGTTATCGATAGTGGAGTTGGGAGGATATCCCGATTTCACCGCCTTGTATGAACAATGCGCTTTTACCGTGGTGAAAGCCAACACCATGCGCAAGGCATTATCGCTTCTTAAAAAACAACCACCGGCGGTAATAGTCGCGGAATTTATTTACGGACCCACTTACGGCTCGCAGCTCAGTAATTTCGAATCTTTGTTTGCGGCACTGCAGCGGGATGCGCCTGCAGCAACATTGATCGCGTTCATGGATAAAGCTAATAGTGCGCATTTTGATACCTTGAAAAGCCGCTTTCCAGCGCACAAAGTGTTTTATTTTCCGGTTAATCGGGAGGAATTGAGGCGGTATTTGCAGACCGTTAAATAAGAAATCCAAGCGTTTGGTGATAAAAGTTACATTCCGCACGAGACTCTGACATGCAAATTTCACCACGAAGGGCACGAAGAAAAATCCCTTTTAAATTCCTTCGAGTTCTTCGTGTCTAATAATTTAATTGATTTTTCTACCGAGTAATCGGTTGGAACCAGAGCTCCGTTTGGTGGGCCATGCCCACACTTACCTAAGAGCACGAACGTCAAGGATTTTTAACTGGTATTTTCTTCGTGTCCTTCGTGCCTTCGTGGTTAGTTGTTTTTTCTATCGAGTAATCAGTTCGGTTTCCAGCATTTCGCCGTCTGTATTGATACGCACACCGGTGACATCGGGCAGCCGCGCTAAGATGTAGCCGGCCATCAGCATCATCAAGGTCTCATTTTCGGAGTGAATGGCGCCCAACAATTTGTCCGCCGCGATCTGGCAACGTTGAATCAGGCTGGGGTATTCCACCCATTCTCGGCTCAT
>JASFLF010000683.1:0-3058 GCA_050118235.1 Gammaproteobacteria bacterium
ACGTCGGCAAGTTAGCAAGCCGCTAGCACATAATTCTCCTGCCAGGTCAGGTGTATTCTTGCAAAGACAACAACAGCCGCCCCAACAACAACCTCAACAGCAGCCACCCCAACAGCAGCCACCTCAACAGCAGCCACCTCAACAGCAGCCACCTCAACAACAACCCGCACAACCCCAACAAAATGTCGTATTAGAGGTGGAAATGGAGGTGCAGCACAACATAGTGGATGCACAGGGCAATGTAGTGGGTGTAAGCGGCACGCAGACCCTTACTTACACAGACAGCAATGGTAACCAAATAAGGGAAGTGCACAATAATGTTCAATGGCGCGAAGACGCAACAGTGGAAGCGGGGCAGGCGACACCTTATGAGCATCCGGCTGCAGTAGAGCGTTTCTCAATTGTCCGCGGTACCGGAAGATACCCAATTTCGACCACACATAGTGAGCGCGGAATCGCCATTCACGCACCAGGCCGTTCTGAAGGTTGCATACTTGCTAACCAAGGGGTACGTAATGATATTCAAAACAGGTTGAATAACAACGAACAAATTCAAGGTGAAATCACCAATATCACCGATACCAGGACACCCGCCGAACAACAAGTGGCGCCACTACCACAATAAGGGGGATGCTATGTAGCTCTCCCGGTTTAACGGAAATTTTTTAAGCAGAGGCTGAAGTTTCTCTGGGTAATGTCACAATTTTTTGCTCTAAGCAACAGCGCTTAAGTTTGCCGCTTCGATAAACTCAGCATTCGGTTCGGCATTTACCAGATGGTTGTGCGCGGCCGCTAACGTGTCAGAAATATGGCGCTGCCAATAGAGGGTAACCCTCAAAGCATTGAGTTATCGAAACAGCAGAGTTAGACTGGCGCGAGGTTGCAATCGAGCCTGGATCCTTTTTTCCTTGACCTGATGTTTACTCAAAATGTTGTAATGCCTGCTTACATCATGGAGTGTCGCATATGGCAAAATTAAAGATTAACGGAAAACTTATGGACATCGATGTCGATGACTCGACACCACTGCTATGGGTACTCCGCGAGCAACTGGGACTGACAGGCACCAAGTACGGCTGCGGCATTGGCCTGTGTGGTTCATGCACGGTGCATGTCGATGGTAAAGCAGTACGCTCTTGCCTCATCCCACTTTCCTCTCTCAACGCATCGGCGGACATCCTCACTATCGAAGGGCTATCTTCCGATAACAGTCATCCCCTGCAGCAGGCGTGGAAAGAACTCGATGTTCCTCAGTGCGGTTATTGTCAGCCGGGCATGATCATGAGTGCTGCAGCATTGCTGAATGACAATCCTAATCCCAGCGACGCAGACATTAATGCCAATATCACTAACATTTGTCGTTGCGGGACATTCAACCGGGTGCGGCGTGGCATTCATCTGGCTGCCGAAATTAATAAGAAAAGTTCAAGCAAACGCGAGGAGACATAATGATGAAAGAACGCGTCAATATTTCTCGCCGTGAATTTCTCATCCGCACCACTAAGGTTGGTGTTGGAGTCGGTGCCGGCTTTTCCCTTGGCTTTTATTTGCCCGGCTGCAGCGATAAATCCACTAATACCACCGATACTAAAGAGCCGACGGCAACGCCTTCATCCGTGACAGAGACGGCAACTGAGGTCCCGGAGGTGAATGCCTGGGTGGTGATTGAGCCTGACGATACCGTTGTTATTCGTATTGCGCGTTCTGAAATGGGGCAAGGTACACTGACCGGTCTGGCTCAAATGGTGGCGGAAGAACTGGAATGCGACTGGTCCAAAGTCACGACCGAGTATCCAACACCCGGTGAAAATCTTGCGCGCGACAGGATATGGGGCAGTTTCTCTACCGGTGGTAGCCGGGGGATTCGCGATAGTAACTTATATGTGCGCAAGGGTGGTGCTGCTGCGCGGCATATGTTGATCCAGGCCGCGGCAGAGGAATGGGGTGTACCCATGGAAGAATGCACTGTATCAAAAAGTGTTATTACGCATACGCCAAGCGGGCGGACGACCACGTACGGTAAGGTCGCCGCGGCTGCGGCCGAGTTGTTTCCTCCTCAGCATGTGGAACTCAAGGACCCGAAAGATTGGGAGATCATCGGTAAGCCCATTAAACGTCTGGACACTGATGACAAACTTAACGGCAAGCAAGTATTCGGCGCGGATTTGACATTACCCGATATGCTCAATGCCGCGATCAAAGCCTGCCCGGTTTTCGGTGGCAAGGTCAAATCCTTTGATACTGCAAAGGTCAACAACATGCCCGGTGTTCGTAACGTTGTGCAGGTTGAAGACTACGCGGTCGCGGTGGTTGCGGATACCTGGTGGCAGGCGAAGACCGCATTGGATGCGCTGCCGATAACCTGGGATGAGGGGCCGAATGCCGATGTAAGCAGTGCATCGATTGAGAAAATGCTCGATGAGGGGCTGACGTCCAACGACAATGTATTTATCGGTAACGAGAACGGCGATGTTAACCAGGCATTTAAGTCCGCCGCAAAAAAAGTAGAAGCTACTTACTATTATCCCTATCTGCACCACGCCACCATGGAGCCAATGAACGCTACGGCGCGGTGGACGAAAGACCGTTGTGAAGTCTGGTGTCCGACACAAAACGGAGAAGCTGCCCTGGAAGCTGCCGCCAAGGCGTCCGGTTTGCCTATCGAGAAATGCGACGTTTACAAGATTAATCTGGGTGGCGGTTTTGGACGGCGTGGTAATTTTCATGACTATGTCGAGCAGGCAGTCGCCATCGCCAAGCAGATCCCGGGCACGCCTGTAAAACTGCTTTGGACCCGTGAAGAGGATATGACGCACGGTCATTATCATCCGGTCACTAAGTGCAAATTGGTCGGCGCTTTAGACGACAAAGGTGATCTGACCGGGTTGCATGTTCGCATATCAGGGCAATCCATCCTGGCCGCAGCCAGACCCAAGGCCTTGGCGACGAACGGGGCCGATATGATCACCTTTCAAGGATTTCATAAAGACGGTGATCACGCCATTAGTTACACCGTGCCGAATTTGCTGGCGGATCATGCCATGCGCAATCCGCCGGT
>JASFLF010000684.1:0-3048 GCA_050118235.1 Gammaproteobacteria bacterium
CGTGCTTTGAGTGGCTTCCCGTAGGGCCAGATAGAATCTGTAAGACCCACCTCAAGTCTATCTCGTCTAAATGTGCGGTTTATATGAAACACTACACTAGATTCGGAATTTGTCTTTGTCACGCAGCGGCCGGATTTGTAGACTATTATCGCTTGCAACGAGTATCCAAATTGCCTATCTTATGTGCGTTTTGTTCTGCCAAATTTTATGCATGAATCGTTAAACAACAATTATGAATAGCGACAAACTGGAGAATGTATGAGGTATTTTTTGGTTGGGGGATTTTTCGAATGTATGGTTCGCTCTCTAGTAATTGGGAGCATGGGCTGGGCATCTTTGCTTTCGGCCGCGGAAATTCAATTGTCTTCGATCGCCGAAGGGGGCAGCACCGCGGCCTTTACGGGATTGCTACTGGAAGGCAGCGGTAATCCCGATGTGGGAGTGGTCTTGATGCACGGACGTCAATCTCAGCCCGATGGACCGGTTGTGCGTCAATTGCGCAAGGCCATAAACAGCGCGGGCTATACTACGTTGTCCATAGATAATCCCTATGCGGGAGTGGATTCGCCGCCTGCAAACGGTGATTTTAGGGATTTTGCAGACTATGAAGCGGATGTTGGCAGTGCGTCGCCGTACGCGTTCCCCGAAGCTTATGCTCGAGTGCGTACGGCGATTGATCATTTGCAAAGCCTTGGTGTGGAAAAAGTTGTGGTGGTGGGCTTCAGTATGGGGTCGCGTTTTATGGCCGCCCATGTGGCGCACGGGCAACAGGATGAATTACCAATTGTGGGTTTTATCGGTATCGGAATGTGGGCGAATAGTGTGGGTGTGTTGAATCCTGTCAATACATTAGCAAGTGTTTCCGTGCCCGTGTTGGATTTGTATGGCGATGGGGATACTAATGCTAAAAATACCGCGCTTGCCCGAGTGGGGGCTTACAACGGTGATGGTTTCGACTATTTGACGGCGATGCTTGACTGCGCGGCTGGATTAACGGCTAATGAATGCCATCAGCTCAACGGTTTAAAAAGTCCTAATGGTGAATCCTGTCAGCCTCTGGAGCAAACGGTTCTATCATGGATGATTGGGACGGTACCGTTGGCTAATCCTCAAGGCAGAGGAGTGTGCGAGTTTGACAGCGGCGCTAATCCCGGTGGTGGTGACGTCGCTGGAAACAGCGACGGTGGAGGTGTATTGGGCGCTTGGTTCATGTTGCTGCTAATATTTTATGCCGGTAAGCGTGTCGCTTGTGCGCGGCAATTCTAATTTCAACCGCAGGTTTTATTACGATATGTCGTTCAAAACTCTTTCCATTGGTTTCGATACACAATCCATGGCCAACTTTCAGTGAGAGAAAGTTTCCAACCCTTTGTAGGACCAGAGCTTAGGCGCACAGCAATACGTTGTTGGAAGGAGGCGGCGTCCAATCAGATATATGGTTCAACCAAACCCGGCGGCTGATCGTTTTGTGCATTCCACACCCTGGCTTGCCTGGGTGAAAACGCTTCCTGAGGAATTAGTGCGAACACGGCCAATACTCATGCTCAACTATGCTCAGGCATTATTTTTTATCGGGAAATTGGAAGAAGGTGAGTTCTGGCTTAATCAAGTGGAAGGATTATTCAACTTGGAAACGACCACCAGTGAAAATATTGCGGTGCCTGTGGGAATGGAAGTTGTGGATCAAAGACAGTTTCGAGAGTTACCATCGGCCATTGCCTTCACGCGCGCCTATCTTGCTACCTCAAGTGGTCAAATATCCCGTGCCATTCAATACTCGGAGCTGGTTCTCAAGCTGGCCTTGGAAGACGATATACCAAAGCGATTCTCCGCAATGAGTATAAAAGCGTTTTCTAACTGCGTGATGGGAGAACTCGATGCGGCCTATGAGACCATTTGATATCTCATTAAAAAGTTGCGCGGCTTAGGACGTGTGTCGGACGCCAACAGTGCAACTTTCTTTCTGGCCGATATAAAAACCATCCAAGGTCGCTTGCCGATGCAAGCTTATTATATGAAAGCATACTACCGTTGTTACCGAAACAGGAACACAATCCGCATACAATAGCCTTCGTGCATTTGGGTTTAAGCAATCTGCACCGTGAATGGGGAGAATATGATCTTGCCAGCCAACACCTAGAGACAAGCTTGGAAGCTATTAAGCAAGCGCCTTTACAACTTTGCCAGTACCACATTGCTCTCGCGCACGCAAACGAAAGACAATCTCTTGGTGATCTGGAAGGCACCCTTGAGGAACTCGACAAAGCAGAGCAGCTATACTACCGAAATATTATGCCGGAGTATCAAACGATCAGTGCCTTGAAGGCACGGATCTGGATTAAACAAGGCCGCTTGAAAGATGCACAAGCCTGGGCTCGCAAGCAGAAGGTATCGGTTGAAGACGCGCTCAGTTTTGCGCGCGAATTCGATCATATTACGCTGGCAAGATTGTTGTTGGCTCAATATCGTAACGACGGTCGAGAGGGTACATTAACTCAAGTCAACGGTTTTCTTGAGCGACTAAATGATGCAGCCAAAGCCGGCCATCGATATGGCCGTTTAATCGAAATTCTGATTTTACAAGCCCTGGTACATCAGGCCGGGCGTGATAAGAATAAGGCCATGGAGTTTTTACAACAAGCATTAGAGCTTGCCGAACCCGAGGCATATGTGAAAATTTTTATCAACGAAGGTAAACCGTTGGAACTGCTTTTACGTGCAGTGCAAAACCGGGGAAACGCTGCTGATTATGTAAAGAAGCTATTATTGGCCTTTGAAAGCAACAGCGAGCACGAAAAAAATCATCCACGCTCCCTTTGTGCGGACGCTATCATTTCGTTAAACGACTTACTCGACGAACCCTTGAGTAAGCGGGAAATGGAGATCCTGAAACTCATTGCCCAAGGGCTTTCAAATAAGGAAATCAGCGAGAAACTATTCATCGCCTTGAGTTCAGTAAAGGGACACAATCAAAAAATCTTTGCCAAACTCCAGGTGCAGCGTAGAACTGAGGCGGTAGCGCGGGCAAGAATTAGCCATGGTATAAAA
>JASFLF010000685.1:0-3045 GCA_050118235.1 Gammaproteobacteria bacterium
TTTTTTACCACCAGTGTTTATCCCAGAGTTCCGGATTTGCCCAGTATTTATTGTTTAGCCAATCCGGCGTGGTTTTATATGAAGCGATATCGAAGGCGTAAACGTGCACAGGTTTTTCATCGACCGTAATTTTAGCTTTTACGACGAATCCCAACGCTAACAAATCCGTTTCTTCCCACTCGCTGGTGTGGTTTTTCCATTGTTTGCCAATGGGTACGACAACGAGTAATTTTTTAGTGTAAATATCCCGTAAGCACGCTAATAAATGCACTGCAGAGGCTTTGTCTAAAAACTCTATGCAATTAGCCACAATACCAAACTCGAACATGGTGTGCGTCTCCAGTAGTTCCAGCGCTTTATGTGTCTGTATTTCCGTAAGGTCAAATTGCGTCATCTGGCAATCCGGATGTTGCCTTAGATGCTCTTTAATAGCTTTGCCCGTTCCCTGGCCTAAACACAATACATTCTTGGGGGGATGATCGAATAAAATTTTGTTTAGTAACTTATGTATCGCGGCAATCATTGTAGTCTTCGCTGATGTGATAATGACAAGCGGCAGTTAATTCTGCATTGGCAGTTGTGTCAATCGATTCAACGCTTGCCAATGAAGAATTCAGGCTTATAAGTGTGTTGTATACTCATAATAATACTTTATAAGACTGTTCCCGCCTATTTTGATACGAAAACGATATGAAGGGGCTGAATTGATGCTGATAATACGTGTTGATATCGGGTTGAGGATAAAATATTTTGAGTATTTTTAGATTAGCACTTAATTGTTCATTGTCGCGGCCCTTGTATTGTTGTTATCAATTGCCGGTATTTGTTAAATGGTGCAAAAGTGCTTATAGATAGCGTGAAATCAAGTTGCTAAGGAGTGTGTTTTATTGAAAATCACGCTCAAGATCAGGCTAATTGACAAGAAAACGAAAAAAATCATCATCAAAATGTAAAAAATTACCGTTTTTATAAAATAAAGTGTTGATATTTTTGTATGAATAACGATAATAGTTACAGTCTAAGCAGCAGCAAACTTAGATCTTAATAAAATAAAAAAGCAAAGGGCGTGTGAATCACACGCCCTTTTTTATTGTAGGTATTGCAGGTTACTTTACTTAAAATTCAATTAGCTAATCTACGGTCGAATTTTCCCGACACCCGCTTACACTTTAATATCAACGTTATGTCCCACATTGGAATCCGGATCAGGCACTGATTCGATCAATTGCGCGGCCGTTTGCTCTTGTATATCCAGGGATTTTCTTAACATTTGATTACCAACGGGGTCCGGCGTGTTGCTGGCAGAGCTAACCGCTTGTGCGGCTGCAGTTGAAACTCCTGCAATTTCCATAAATATCCTCCGGTCGTGTTTATGCTGCTGTGATGTACAGCGATCATTTTTGTTTATCGTCCGTTTCGGCAAAACTTTAATGGTAATCTTGTATTGGTATTTTCGCGTACTGGAGCGGGGTGATCAGATATTAAGATTAACCACGAAGCGCACGAAGAACACGAAGAGTTTTTAATTTGTCAGCTTTTCTTCGTGCTCTTCGTGCTCTTCGTGTGCTTCGCGGTGTATAAGAATATTGCGGGACGAGGCGAAACGCCCACTTTGTTTGAGGTGAGATAGCATTGGATCTGGCCAGGGAGCGGTAATCAGCATTTGAATTTAACCACGAAGGCACGAAGAATGCGAAGGGTCAAACTAATTAGTCACTAGTTTTTCTTCGTGCTCTTCGTGGTTAATATAAATATTGCGGGACGACACCACATTTAAGCGATGCCCGCCTTGCCGGAGCGCGCTTTTTGCAGTATAGGTTTTAAAAACCGGCCAGTGTAAGAAGAGGTATGGTTGGCGATATCTTCCGGTGTACCGGTGGCTACGATTGTGCCACCGCTGTCACCACCTTCCGGTCCAAGGTCGATAATCCAATCAGCGGTTTTTATCACATCCAGGTTGTGTTCAATGATGACGATGGTATTGCCGTGATCGCGGAGCCGGTGCAATACGGCAAGCAATTGTTCAATATCGTGGAAGTGCAGGCCGGTAGTGGGTTCATCAAGGATGTACAACGTGTCTCCTGTGTCGCGTTTGGACAATTCACGCGCCAATTTTACCCGTTGCGCTTCGCCACCGGACAAAGTCGTGGCGCTTTGGCCCAGTTTTATATAGCTTAAACCGACATCGATCAGGGTTTGCAGTTTCTTGGCGAGCGAAGGTACGGCATCGAAGAATTGTCGTGCGTCTTCCACGGTCATCTCTAATACTTCATATATGTTTTTGCCTTTGAATTTTATTTCCAGGGTTTCGCGGTTGTAGCGTTTGCCTTTGCAAACATCGCACGGCACATAGATGTCCGGTAAAAAGTGCATCTCCACCTTAATCAAACCGTCGCCTTTGCAGGCTTCGCAACGCCCCCCCTTCACGTTAAAACTAAATCGTCCCGTGCTGTATCCCCGGGAGCGGGCCTCTTTGGTGCCGGCGAACAAATCTCGTATTGGGGTAAACAAGCCGGCATAAGTGGCGGGATTTGAGCGGGGCGTGCGCCCGATAGGGCTTTGGTCGATATCGACGACTTTGTCGAATGCATCAATGTGCTGGATTACTTGAAACGGGCTGGGATCGTTGGGGTTGGCGTTGATCACTTTTGCCGCATAACGATACAAGGTGTCGTTGATTAACGTGGATTTGCCAGAACCGGAAACACCGGTGACGCACGTCATCAAACCCATGGGAATATCCACGTCGACATTTTTTAAATTGTTGCCGCTTGCGCCTTTGATACGCAGTTGTTTGTCGGGATCCACCGGGGTGCGTTGCCGCGGCATGGTAATGGCTTTTTTGCCCGACAAATATTGACCGGTTAAAGAGGATTCTTGCGCCATGATTTGCGCCGGCGAGCCTTGGGCGACGATTTCACCGCCGTGCACACCGGCTCCAGGGCCGATGTCCACCACGTGATCGGCGCTTAAAATAGCCTCTTCGTCGTGTTCTACGACGATCACGGTGTTACCCATATCGCGTAAATAGTTCAAGGTATTGAG
>JASFLF010000686.1:0-3042 GCA_050118235.1 Gammaproteobacteria bacterium
ACTAGTGTACCGTATATTGCGATCTGCGGTGACAGTGGTAATCACCATGCGGATTACGACCCACTTGATCGTAGGTGGCGCGAACTTGTTTGCGCAAGAACGCGCTGTTGAAATTTTCCGGTGCTACTATTGCCATTTCAGTTCTCCTCTAAAATTCGTTAACGGTTGGCGGGTGACGGATTAGGCTCCCCACTCGATCCCCGACGAGGAGGATAGTGTGGGGAGTTTTGTGTCTCGATTATTGCATGATGGGCGCTAACGCCTGATTTATGCGTTGCCCCTGCTGCTCGTTGATCAAACTGCCGAGCACTTTCACAAAGCGCGGTTCTTTCACCCCCGAGATGATGTATTGCCAACGGTAAGCCCGCAATACACCCACGCGGATGCTCTGAACTTCTTTCTCATTGAAAGCACGCCCACAGATTTTCAGAAAGTAATCACTGTCTGCGGCTGATTGCACTTGTAAAATTCCATCCACTGCGGCGACTAGTTCGATCAAATCACTGACAGCCTGATCACGCTCAGCACTGCTCAACATACCGTCTTCCCGCACCCATTCCAATTCATCCATGATGGCATGCTGCGACTCTTCCCGCCAATGGTACAAGAACACATCCCGGTAAAGCTCCGACAAATCTTCGTCCGGCTCAATGCTTTGTTTATAGTGCGCCTGGGTGAACAACTCTATGTGGCAAGTCAAAGCCAGTATTGCCCAGGTGGATTTACTCAACACTGCTTTGGCCACCTCATTAGGATCCGGCGCAAATGTGTAACCTTCCGGCATGTGCTCGCCGATCATTTCTTCGATGCGGCGAAATAGCTCCTGATGCTTAAGCTCTTCATCGCTGAAACGCACCAAGGCTTCCAAAGCCACTTGGTCACCTAACCGATGATCCTGGCTAACTTCCATGATCTTGGCGCATATAAAACGCTCCACCAGACCGAAGATGTTGGCGTATGAACGGCCTTGCACTTGGCTAAGCTGTTTTTTCTCCTCCGCACTCAGAAAGTCAAACCGATCGACCTGCGACAATCCATCCGGCAGGAACTTCTTGCTGAAGTCAAACTGCCGCCCGCGAAACACATCGCTCTCGATATCCCAGCGAATGCGCTTGGACACTTCAATGCACTTGGCGTAACGCGCGGTATCTATGGCTTGGTTCATTGCCTTGTTCATAGCAGTCATGATAGTTCTCCTTTTTTAAGGTTAAAAGTTAAAGGCTAAAGGTAAAAACATTCGAGGTTTCACATTCCGATCAGCCGGGCATTCACCCCTTGACCATAAATGCCTTGCAGCAGGCCTGTGGCACTGATCACGCCGGGATCGTAATCCACCAGCATTAACTGGCGGGTGCGATGGTTAGTACGCGTACCAAAAACGCCGTTCTGCCCGCGGATATAGCGCTCGATCCGGTCCCGGTTGTGGTCGTTCACGGTACTGCCGAAATACACAACCACATTTGCTTTGCGTTGGTTCATAGTAATGTCCCCTCTAAATAAGTTGAATGGAATCTACCCTGTGCGCTGAAAGTGAGTCCCGAATCGATCAGCGTTAGGGATAAGATTAGAGGAGTTGTGTATCTGAGGGATTTCCGCAACAAGGAAGTTTGTTGCCGAAATGTTTCAATGTGATTTGTTATGTTTCCATTTCGCGCAAGACGTAGATACCACGCGTACCATATCGTTTTAAGGCAATTCCCCGGATTTCGTAACACAACTCTGTGTGCTACGAAATCCGTTTACTTAGTATTTGCCCAATGAACTTGAATTACCCGGATGGGCCGTTACATTCCCGCCATACCGCCCATGTTACCTCGGCCACCTTGACCGCCCATGTTGTTGCCTTGGCCTCCTTGACCACCTTGGCCGCCCATGTTGGTACCTTGGCCGCCCATGTTGTTGCCTTGGCCTCTTTGACCACCTTGACCGCCCATGTTGTTGCCTTGGGCTTGCGTGTTGCCTTGGCCGCCCATATTATTGCCTTGACCTCCCCTACCGCCATTTGCGGCAAAAACGGTGGCTGAAGTTGCAACTGTAAGAAAAGTGATTAGCAAAATCGCTAGTTTTTTCATGATATATACCCTCATAAGTATGGTTTAACAGAATTAACAAAGTACTCCAGCGAATAACGCACTCTGGTGAGCAACATAGTCGACTGAGTACGTTTAATACTGTGAACCATGTTAGGTCAGTAAACTAATTGAGTATTTTCATGTTTCTCATCAACGATGATTTATGCAGTGCAGCAAATATACGCATACATCCATTTATTTTTCATTAGCCTCCAATAATATTTTTTATAGGAGTTTCGACAAAAACGCAGCTTTTTCAATATAATTTTGTGTGCCAAATTGATATTAGCGAATCATTTCAACCACTTTCTTTCACCATTCGCATGCGCGAGTCAATTAACGGAACTTTTAGAAAAGGTTCACACTCTAATAGGCACTTTCCAAGTCGTATATCTCACAAATTTATCAAGACAACTATAGACATCTTGTAATGCCGAAGGATAATGCTATGCTAGTTTTATCCCAAGACTCACCTGATCTCACACATAGTTAGCCCTAGTCTTCTTTCTTCCCTTTTGTTTCAGCCTTAGTTAGCGATCATCAACCACGGATGAGGATAACCAGCGATGCTTAACAACGGATACAAGACCATCAAAAATTTGACTTTCCGTCAACTTCAGGTATTCACGAAAATAGCAACTACCGGTACGTTTACAGCAGCCGCCCACGAATTGTATTTAACTCAGCCAACGGTATCGATGTTAATGAAAAAGCTGGAAACGGCAGTCGGCACGCCGCTTTTTGAACAAATAGGCCGGCGTATGCACCTTACTCATGCGGGTGAGGAATTGCTTAAAACCTGTGAAAAATTGTTTTCCAACTTGGAACGTTTTGAAAGTTATCTGGCAAATGAAAAAAATATTATTCGCGGCACTTTAAATTTTGCCGGGGTATCGACTACCGAATACTTCGCGCCACTATTGTTAAAACAATTTCAACAGCGCTATCCCGATGTGATGGTATCCATGAA
>JASFLF010000687.1:0-3038 GCA_050118235.1 Gammaproteobacteria bacterium
TAGATGGCTTTAGTGGGGTCGATAAACACCTGGCCCCGGTAACCATCGACAATGACATCTTTACCGTCGATGCGCGCAACCGGGATG
The DNA here is from genome assembly GCA_050118235.1 of Gammaproteobacteria bacterium. Lineage (GTDB taxonomy): Bacteria > Pseudomonadota > Gammaproteobacteria > SZUA-152 > SZUA-152 > JAJDNG01. Next base: position 88 of record JASFLF010000687.1, read on the forward strand.
TCCGCCCCCATAACCGCGGGCACACCCATGGCTCTGGCCAGAATTGCCACATGCGAGGTCCTGGATCCGGCAACGGATACCACGGCCGCGATGTTTTTCACCGGAACTTCCGCTAACATGGACGCGGTGATTTCCTCTCCGACCAAAACGGTCCTATTCGGATAGTTGCGTGGCTTTTTCTCCCCACCACTTTGCAAGCGCAATAAGATCCTGCGGCCCAAATCTCGAACATCGGCACCACGCTCACGCAAATAGGGGTCTTCCATTTCATCGAACACTCGCACGTGCTCGCCAATCGTATCGCGCAAGGCACCCGATGCCCAATTGCCTTCGCGGATGCGGTTTTCCACGCCATTGATCAGAGTATCGCTTTCCAGCATTAACGTGTAAGCATCAAACAGCGCTCTATCCTCGGCGGGCAGGGAGGCCGCCAGGCTGCTGATCATGTTTGCTATATCGGCCTTAACCGCGGCAACGGCTTGTCGAAATACGATCAATTCAGCATCGATATTTTCGACTTTGCGGTCCGGGATCGCGCTGAGTTCTGCGGCGGTATATAAAATAAACGCCACTCCCACGCCAATACCTTGCGATCCGGGCTGGCCTTTAAAGGGTTCGGCACTACGCTTATTACCATGTTGTAATATATCAATTCCGCCGCTGGCCTCAGCATGGGCGATAGCACCGGCCAGTTGGGCCGCGATCGTAATGAGAAAGGTAACAATATCTTCATTGAATTTTTCCCTGGCATAACGTTGCAGCACCAACACACCAAGGTGTTTGCGATGGTGAATGATGGGCACACCTAAAAAGGCGTGATAAACCTCTTCACCGGTCTGGGGGATGAATTTGTAGTTAGGATGGCTGGCACCGTCGGCGAGATTGACCACTTCTTCCTTTTGCCCGACCAATCCGATAAGGCCTTCGTTAAAATCCAGTCGGACTTCGCGCACCGATTCCGGATTTAACCCGTTGGTCGCCATCAGCACATGTTGCTGGCGTATAGCATCGGTTAGATATACAGAACACAGGTCCACACCCATGGCTTCTTTCACACGATTGACAATCAGCTGCAATGCCTGATCCAAATCCTTGGCATTGCTAACATCTTGTACAATGCGCCGCAAGGTATCTAACATCAGCAGTCCTTAAACCAACATTGTGAAGTGGATTTTATTGTTGACCAAAACAGGGACTGAATATTGGTATTTTCCCTATTCCCTAGATCTTTGTTCAGAGCGTAACAGGAATGCGGTGTTTAGACAGATATTGTTTGAACACACCCTTGGCACTCTACCAACGGTGCCAGTTCCTTTAAAGCCTTTTTATAGACATCCCGCTTAAACGCCACTACCTCTTGCAGCGGGTACCAATAATCGACCCAGCGCCAACCGTCAAATTCCGGCGTATCGGCGGCATCCAAGCGCACTTTGTCGTCGCCGCCCATTAAGCGTAACATATACCAGATTTGTTTCTGGCCAATGCATACCGGCTGATGATCCTGACGACGCATTAGACATTTGGGCAATTTATAACGTAACCACCCGCGGGTCGCCCCCAGCACCTCCACATGCCTGGATTCCAAGCCGACTTCCTCCCATAATTCACGGAAAAGCGCTTGCTGGGGGGTTTCGTGTGCTTTTATACCGCCTTGGGGAAATTGCCAGGCGTTTTGACCAATACGGCGCGCCCAGAGGACTTTCCCCTGGGTATTGCTCAAAATAATGCCCACATTGGGCCTGTAACCGTCTGAGTCTATCACTGGCTTATAAAGAACGTAGTTTCTATACTACTGATTTTTTCATAACCGGCTGCAAAAAGGCAAGTTTAGCAGTAATTTGGCGGAGCGCTTCAATCCCTGGGGGAGTATTAGACGTGACACTAGCAATATTTGATCTGGACAACACCTTGCTCGGCGGTGACAGCGATTATTTGTGGGGCGAATATTTAATCGAGCAAGGCCTTGTCGATGAACAGGCCTATCGGCGGGAAAATGATCGATTTTACGACGAATACAAGGCAGGCACCTTGGATATTTTTGAATTCCTGGAATTCAGCTTGAAACCTATGACCCGCTTCGAAATGGCGACGCTAAACCGGCTTCGCCAGCAATACATCACGGAGAAAATCGACAGTATCCTGTTGCCTGCGGCCATGGAACTGCTGGACCGTCATCGCGCCCGCAATCATACCTTGCTGATCATTACCGCCACTAACCGTTTTGTCACTGACCCCATCGCAGATCGATTGGGAGTAGAACACTTGTTAGCCACCGACCCGGAAGTGATCGACAACCGCTATACGGGCCGGGTCGCGGGGACGCCTTGTTTTCGTGAGGGAAAAGTGACACGGTTGCGGCAATGGTTGTCCCACCATGGCCAAAATCTGCACGATAGTTGGTTCTACAGCGATTCGCATAACGATTTGCCGCTGTTGGAGTTGGTCAGTAATCCTGTGGCTGTGGATCCGGACGAAACCCTCTCCTGGCACGCACAGCAAAAAAAATGGCGCATAATCAGTTTACGCAATGACACCCGCTCAGCACTCGACTTTGTATAAACGCCCCATTGTTGTCCTAATAGTATTGGCCTGCTTAGCGCCGGCCAGTATTGTACTGGCGTTGAATCTTGGCAGCGTGCCGATAAGCATGCTGGATTGGCTGCACATTTTTAACGATTCCCGTGACCAACTGCCTCTTGAAGTGATTTTACAACTAAGGCTGCCGCGCACTTTGAGCGCGTTTGTCACCGGCGGGCAGTTGGCATTGGCGGGGGTGTTAATGCAAGTGTTATTGCGCAATCCCCTGGCTGACCCCTATATCCTGGGCATCTCGGGCGGCGCCGCCGTGGCGGCTTTGCTTGCTATGCTTGCGGGACTAAGCGGCTATATGCTCACAGGCAGCGCGTTCTTAGGCGCTCTGCTCTCCATGTTTTTAGTATTTTCCATCGCCC
>JASFLF010000688.1:0-3029 GCA_050118235.1 Gammaproteobacteria bacterium
AGCATTTGTATGGTAGAACAATTGGGATTGGCGATAATGTTGCGGCTTTTATAGTCGGCGATCGCTTGAGGATTGACTTCGGGCACTACCAAGGGAATATCGTCGTCATAGCGAAAATGCGCCGTATTGTCGACGACCACGCAACCCGCGGCGCCGGCTTTCGGGGCAAACTCCGCCGAGACACTGCCGCCGGCGGAAAAAAGACCGATTTGCGCCTGCGAAAAATCAAACTCTGCCAGATCTCGTACTGTATAGTGCTTGCCTTTGAACTGGATCTTACTGCCGGCAGAGCGGCTGCTCGCCAGAGGATATAAGTTTCTCACCGGAAAATTACGTTCTTCCAAGACGGATATCATGGTTTCACCCACGGCACCCGTGGCCCCAACCACCGCTACATCAAATTCCTTACTCATGCATCTTACTCGTAGGTTAATAACTCTTTAGAAAAGCAGCTATTTTAATCAAATATCGGCTAGCATTTCGAGCACTATTTGCTAGTGTGTTTTGTTGCCACTTGTGGTGACTTATTTATTTAGGTTCACTTATTCGGGTTCACTTATCCAGGATCGTTTCAGGTTCACTTATTCGAATACACTTTATTCTAATACACTTTATTCCGAGACAAGAGCACCGTCATTTTATTGTCTAATTATTGTCTGACTATAATGCTTCGCTCACTGCATCGCCCATTTGAGTGGTACTAACCTTTTCAGTTCCCGTACTGTGAATATCCGCTGTACGCAAACCTTGGTCCAATACCTTAGTCACCGCTTGATCGATCTTATCCGCCATATCGGCTTGATTCAATGAATAGCGTAACATCATGGATACCGATAATATGGTGGCCAAAGGATTAGCAACGCCCTGGCCGGCAATATCAGGCGCCGATCCATGAATGGGCTCATACATGCCTTTGGCGTTGGCATCCAATGACGCCGATGGCAGCATGCCGATGGATCCAGTCAGCATGGCGGCCGCATCGGATAAGATGTCGCCAAACATATTGGTAGTCACCATCACATCGAATTGCTTCGGGGCTTTGACCAGCTGCATGGCCGCATTATCGACGTACATATGTGATAAGGACACATCGGGATAGTCTTTGGCCACGGCGGTCACCACTTCCCGCCACAGTTCAGTGCATTCCAACACGTTGGCCTTGTCCACTGAGCAAACCCGCTTGCCACGCTTGCGGGCGATGTCAAACGCCACCCGGGCGATGCGCTCAATCTCGGACTCTGAGTATACCAGAGTATTAAATCCTTGGCGTTCGCCATTTTCCAGGGTACGTACACCGCGCGGCTGACCAAAATAAATGCCTCCGGTCAGTTCGCGGACAATCATGATATCCAAACCGGATACGATCTCCGGCTTCAACGTGGAAGCCGCCGCTAACTGGGGATATAAAATCGCCGGGCGCAAATTGGCGAACAACTTCAGCTCGGAGCGTAACCCCAGCAAGCCTTTTTCCGGCCGCACCGAGATATCCAAATGCTCGTATTGGGGCGCGCCCACCGCGCCTAATAAAATGGCATCGGCGGTTTTGGCTTTTTCCAAGGTTTCCGCCGGCAGCGGCGTGCCGTGTTTATCGTACGCGCTACCCCCAACCAGACCGTGCTCCAGGTCTATATCCAATCCAAAACGCGCTTGCAAGCGCTGCAAAACTTTCTCCGCCTCGGCTATGATTTCCGGCCCAATACCGTCACCAGGCAATACTAGTATTTTTTTATTCATTTACACTCTCCACCACGGCTGATACTAAAACTTTTCCCCGCAAAATTAAACAACATAGCAACTATTAAAGCGACTAAACCGCCAAGAATTCTAGTGAAAAACTTGGCGTCCCTCGATTGCTGTTCCCGACGCACGCTACTTCCTCCATCGCTGGCGTCGTAACGTCTTGGCGGTTGTCTTTTCGCTTTAAAACAACCAAGGCGCTTCTTTTACCCGACGGGCTTCATAGGCTTTAATCTCGTCCACGTGTTGCAAGGTCAAACCAATGTCATCCAGGCCATTGAGCAAACAGTGCTTGCGAAACGCGCCCACCTCGAAATGGAAAACCTCGCCATCGGGCTTGCTAATGGTTTGCGCGTTTAGATCGACGCTGAGTTTGTAACCTTCATTCGCCAGTGTTTGCTTGAACAAATTATTTACCTGCCCCGCCTCCAGCACAATTGGTAAGATACCGTTTTTAAAGCAGTTATTGTAAAAAATATCAGCAAAACTGGGCGCGATGATCACCCGGAATCCATAATCCAACAACGCCCAGGGGGCGTGCTCCCGGGAAGACCCGCAACCGAAATTCTCCCGCGCCAACAAAATTCGCGCTTCTTTATACCGTGCATGATTGAGCACAAAGTCGGGATTCAACGGCCGCTTGCTGTTGTCCATGCCCGGCTCGCCATGATCCAGATATCGCCATTCATCGAACAAATTCGGCCCAAAGCCGCTACGTTTAATGGATTTTAAAAATTGCTTGGGAATGATGGCGTCGGTGTCCACATTGGAACGGTCCAAGGGAGCCACGATAGCCGTCAAAGTGTCAAATTTTTCCATGTTAACCTCTTCTTTAAACCTGTTTTGAAAACCATTTATGAAATCAACGAACAGCGTGTCCTCTACGCCCGCATTCATAAGGCTTTAAAGCTCACGCACGTCCACAAAATGGCCTTTGACAGCCGCCGCCGCCGCCATGGCGGGACTGACTAAATGGGTACGGCCACCTTGGCCTTGACGGCCCTCGAAGTTGCGGTTCGAAGTGGAGGCACAGCGCTCCCCCCGCTCCAGCCGGTCGGCATTCATGGCCAGGCACATGGAACAACCGGGCTCGCGCCACTCAAAACCGGCGTCCATAAAAATCTGGTGCAACCCTTCTTGCTCGGCCTGCTGTTTTACCAATCCCGAACCAGGCACCACCATGGCCAATTTTACGTTGCTAGCCACTTTACGGCCTTTGGCAACTTCAGCGGCGGCCCGCAAGTCCTCGATGCGGGAATTGGTGCAAGAACCAATAAACACTTTATCCACTT
>JASFLF010000689.1:0-3026 GCA_050118235.1 Gammaproteobacteria bacterium
CGTGGCGAAATACGCCGCACCACCGATCGCCACCCACATTAATAAGTACATAGCACGGTGATACGCATTCCACTGCAGCCATTGACTGATATCCGCATAAGCAAAATACAGCGCCGCGACCATTACTCCGCAGGCAAGGCCAACACGCAGAATCAACAACCACCAGCCTTTATCGGGTCTATAAACTCCTTCTTTGCGCAACCCATGCAGCAACAACCAGGAATTAAATATGGCCGAAATCGCCGTGGCCAACGCCAATCCCACGTGAGGCGCATCATAGTGTAACTGAACCATGCTGAATACAAAGCCCACCGTCAACACCATTTTAAAACCCACCGTTTTGATGGCGATTTTCACCGGGGTTTTGGTGTTTTGACGGGCGAAATAGCCCGGCGAGAGCACTTTGACATAAATAAATCCCAGCAATCCCAGCGCATACGCCATCAAAGCCAGTTCGGTCATCCGAAAATCATGCGCCCCGAATTCACCGTATTGAAAAATGGTCGCAATCAGGGGACCCGATAATGCGATCAAACCGACCGCCGCCGGTGTACCAATCACTAACACCCAGCGCATGGCCCAATCCAGAGTGTGAGAAAATTTTTCCGGATCGGCGCTGGCGTGTCTGGCGGATAAACTGGGTAAAATCACCGTGGCCAACGCCACACCGAACACCCCAAATGGAAATTCCACCAAACGGTCTGCATAATACAGCCAGGAAATGCTTCCCGTAGCCAGAAACGACGCCACCCACACATCGAACAATAAATTCAATTGCTGCACCGATGAGGCAAAAATGATGGGGATCATCAGAGTCCTGATCTTGGTAACGCCTGGATCACGCCAACCCCATTTAGGCCACGATAACAGCTTTAACTTCCAGATAAACGGCAACTGAAACGCCATTTGGGTAATCCCCGCCAGGAAAACCCCCCAGGCCAGGCCGACAATGGGTTGTTCCATATGGGGCGATATCCACACCGCAGCGGCCACCATACACACATTCAGCAGTACGGGAGTAAACGCCGGTATGGCAAATTGGCCATAGCTGTTCAAAACCCCGCCCGCCAAGGCCGTCAATGAGATAAACAAAATATAGGGAAAGGTGATTTGCAGCATTTGCGACGTCAAATCCAATTTGGGCTGATCGTCGATGTAGCCGGGCGCAAACAGTACCACCAATAGCGGCGATAACACCACGCCAAGGAAGGTCACCAGGAACAATATGCCCGCCAGCGTTCCGGTGACATGTTGCGCCAGATGTTTTACTTCATCGTGTGGGCGTTGGGTTTTATACTCGGTCAGCACCGGAACAAACGATTGTGCAAACGCTCCCTCGGCAAACAAGCGGCGCAGAAAATTGGGGATTTTAAAAGCAATAAAAAACGCGTCTGTAGCCGCATCGGCGCCGAAATACCGGGCAAACACCACATCCCGCACCAATCCGGAAACACGGGATAAAAACGTATTGACGCTAACAATCGCTGTGGATTTGAACAAGCGGCCGCTCATAACCGAAAAATAACCTCTAACCTATTGTTTTAAATAACCAATACATACAAGCCAGTTAATCTTCCTACCGGCTTAAATGGCAAAGCCAAGCAGTGTACCGGGCTTGGAAGCAAACAACCAGCCAATTTTTGTTGCCGTTTCAACGTTGACAAACGTAGTGAAAACAAGCATATTACGCGGTTCAATTTTCCAGCATTTCCGAATAACATTTTTAGGAGTTATAAACTTGGCCAACTCAGCACAAGCCAGAAAACGCGCTCGCCAAGCGGATAAAAATCGCGCCCTTAACGCGAGCCAACGTTCAGAATTTCGCACATCCGTGAAAAAAGTGGTGTATGCCCTTGACGCTGGCGATAAAAACAAAGCCGCGGAGTCTTACAAACTTGCCGTACCGGTGATCGACTCAATGGTGGGTAAAGGCATTATTACCAAAAATAAAGCCGCCAGACACAAAAGCCGTTTGAACGCCCGTATCAAGGCCTTAGCCTAATACTCAATCGCGACAGAATGTTTTGAAAGCCGGTCCTGGATCGGCTTTTTTTGTTGCGCCATCACACGTCTGGTTTCACCTCTGGGTGGGAAACACAGTAATCGCGCCAAACATCAGTCTTTTCCGGCTTGGTGGTTTGCGGTTTACTACACCAGCACCAGATTATCCCTGTGTATTAATTCCGGTTCATCCACGTAACCCAGGATGGCTTCAATTTCCTTACTGGAGCGGCCGCGTATTTTTCGCGACTCTTCGGCATTATAATTTACCAGCCCCCGGGCGATTTCTTTACCGGTACTATCACAACAACTCACCAACTCACCCCGGTTAAAATAGCCTTCCACCGCCAAAACCCCCACCGGCAGCAGGCTCCTACCGGATTCACGCAGCACTTTTACCGCACCGTCATCCAACACCAGCTTACCCCGGGACTGTAAATGTCCGGCCAACCATTGTTTTCGCGCCACCAGCGGCTCCTGGTCCGGCAACAACAAAGTACCCAAGTCTTCGCCCGACAGTACGCGTTGGATCACGTTCTCTACCGCGCCACTGGCGATGACGGTTGCGGCCCCGGAACGGGCCGCCAACCGAGCGGCGCGCAATTTAGTATGCATACCACCGCGCCCCAAGGTGCCGGCGCTACCGGTTACCATGCGATCTAAAGAACCGTCATTGGCCTGGGCCTGGTGGATAAATTGCGCATCGCTGTGGTGGCGTGGGTCTTTGTCATACAGGCCTTGCTGATCCGTAAGCAATATCAACAAATCAGCCTCCGCCAAATTGGCCACCAAGGCGGCGAGACTGTCGTTGTCGCCGAATTTGATTTCTTCAGTGGCGACAGTATCGTTTTCATTAATGACAGGAATAGCGCCCAAGCGCAGCAGCGTATTAATGGTGCTCCTGGCGTTTAAATAGCGCCGGCGATCGGCTAAGTCCTCATGGGTCAACAAGACCTGCGCGGTGTGGATACCGTGTCGCTGGAATTGAGATTCATAAGCTTGCACCAGGCCCATCTGGCCTACCG
>JASFLF010000690.1:0-3023 GCA_050118235.1 Gammaproteobacteria bacterium
GTAGGCGCTTTAGGCGACGCGGCAATCGTGCTTTGAGTGGCTTCCCGTAGGGCCAGATAGAATCTGTAAGACCCACCTCAAGTCTATCTCGTCTAAATGTGCGGTTTATATGAAACACTACACTAGAAGCTACGAAAGGCGATTCAGATTGAGACCGCCTGGTACGCGGCGGTCAGCCAATCCGCGTCAATACCAGAAGCTGATAGGGCTCCATGACCAACTCCTGGGTTGCGGTAATAACGCGTCCGGCGTGCATGTCCACCATGGTTTTGCGCATCCCCATCTGGCGCAAGCGACGCGCTTCCAGACTTTGGTCTTTTTCGCTGAAATTGGCGAGCACAAATGCCGTGTTGTGTTCATTACTCCTGAAGAAGCCGAATACATGTTTGTTGCCTGTTTGAACAAACTCCGTCTCGCCGCGGGAGAAAGCCATGTTCTGGCCGCGCAGCTGGATGAGACGCAGTAACCCCTGATAGACACGGCCCGGCACCGAATTGAGATCGCGGCGCTGTTCGGCGCGTTCCTGGTCGAAATGCGTGCGGTGCAGCCATCGAGAGTCCCCAATCTTGGCCGGGTCTTTGTCGTAGCCATAATCATTGAGCATGGCGATTTCGTCGCCCAAGTAGATGAGGGGAATACCGCTCATGGTAATGATAACACCGTGTATGAGGAGCGTTCGTCGTATTGCCAGCTCCATTTCGGCATCGTCTTGTTCCGTGAGGGCTTTTTCGATGCCGGTCAGCGAGGCGCACGTACCCGAAACACGGGCATCGCCGGTGCGTGGGTCTTCTTGAAACGGGGCGCCGCGGCTGAAGCTGCCCTCGAACTTGCCGGTATAGAATTTGGTGAGAAAGCGGCGGTGCTCTTCCGGGTCGAAGCCGACGGCGGCCACGTCGTCATTGGCGAAAGCCCAGCCGATATCATCGTGGCAACGCACGTAGTTCACCCAACCGCAGCCCTCTTTGATGGCAAAGCGGTGACGCATGGCGTAATGCAATACCCGGGTGTCGCGGGTGGCCAACGCTTCCCACAGCAAGGCCATGAGCTGCGGATTATAAGAGAGCTGGCACTCTTCCATGCTGATGTATTTGGCCACTTCGTCCGGGTGCACGATGGCCTCGGACTTGAACACCATGGCTGGCGCCGCGATGCTGGCCACCGCGTTAAAGGCCTGGATGATCCAATGGGCCTCGGGCAGATTCTGGCTGTTGGTGCCCAGGCGTTTCCAGATAAAGGCAACGGCGTCCAGGCGCAGGATCTCCACGCCTTGATTGGCGAGGAAAAGCATTTCCTCGATCATGTGGTTGAAGACCGCCGGATTTTCATAGTTCAGATCCCATTGATAGGTATGGAACGTGGTCCAGACCCACTTTTTAATGCGGGTGTGATAGGTGAACGCGCCGGGATGATCCTCGGTGAATACCTCAGGCATGGTGCGTTCGAACGCATCCGGCATTTCGCGGTCGGGGAACATGCGGTAGAAAGCTTGATAGTCCTTGTCTCCGGCGAGGGCGCGCTGTGCCCACTGATGTTCGTCCGAGGTATGATTAAATATGAAATCCAGCACCAGAGAAATGCCGTGGTGACGCAGTTCCGTGGCGAGCGCCGCCAGTTCTTCCATACTGCCTAGGCGTGGCTCCACTTCACGATAGCTGCTGACCGCATAGCCGCCGTCGTTATCCCCGGCTGGCACCTTGAACACCGGCATCAAGTGTAAGTAAGTGATCCCAAGCTCGCTCAGATAGGGAATGCGCGCCCGCAGGCCTTCCAGATCGCCCGCAAACAAGTCAACGTAGCACATGGTGCCCACCATGCGATTGGATTGGTACCAATGAGGATCCGCTTCGCGCAGGGCATCCAGTGCCTTAAGCTCGGCCGGGCGTGCGAGCCAGACCTCGGTGGCCGAAGCGAGAATGTTCTCGAGGTGGTAGTAGAAATCATAATGTGTTCCATACAGAGCGTGCAGGCGTTCGAACAGCCGGGGAAAGTGACGTTTGATACGTTGCGCATAAGCATCCCATTCTACGGCTTCGGTTCTTTCTTTATACCGGGCTTCTATGCGCGGGAAGAGCCGTTTCAGGGCGATAGCGCTGTGTTCTTCCAGCCAGCTTTTATTGTTAATCATGGGTTTTTCCCCGTTGTTCTGTTCTTGATTCAGAGTCTCGCAATTGTAGCAAAAAAAGCAACCTATGGACCGTCCGATAGACCTAGTAACCCTGCTACTGAGCAGTTTGCGGTTCGTGGGTAAGGGTGGCAGGTAAAAAACGGCATTATTATTTCCGCACTACAATCCCGGGACTAGTGTACTGTATCGTATTAAATGGTGATATCAGAGCCCCGCAAAACCACCAAGGCACCAAAAGTAGGCGCTTTAAGCAACGCGGCATTGGGCGTTTTGCGGGGCTCCCGTGAGACGATAAGCAGCTAGTGTAGTGTTTCATATAAACCGCACATATAGACGAGATAGACTTGAGGCGGGTCTTACAGATTCTATCTGGCCCTACGGGAAGCCACTCAAAGCACGATTGCCGCGTCGCCTAAAGCGCCTACTGTTGGTGCAGACCTTGGAAAGGTAGCCGACATTCCCTGCGCTCTGCGCCTCGCACTCGCGCTTTGAGCGGCTTTCTAAATGCACGTTTTATATGAAACACTACACTAGCTGCTAGGCGCGCGAGCGCTGGGTTGAAATTATAGGTACAGAGGGCGCTTAGCTTTCTCAATCGTCCGGCGTTAACACCCGCGGATCGCGTTCGAACACCCGGGTAAAATGCGCCAAGTGTTTGCGGGTGGGCCGGTCCAGCATGTCCCAGCTGAAGCGCCATCCCCAATTTTCGCCCGAGGTTCCGGGCAGATTCATGCGCGATTCGCTGTCCAGGCCCAGCACGTCTTGCAGCGGAAAAATCGCTTTTTCGGCCACTGAGCCCAGTGCCAGGCGAATCATGTCCCAGTGTATGGCTTCGCCGGTTGTGCCTAAATACGCCAATGCGCTGGCGCGTTCCATGTGCACTTCTTCTTCTGTCTGA
>JASFLF010000691.1:0-3022 GCA_050118235.1 Gammaproteobacteria bacterium
CTGGATGAGTTTACCGCGGGTTCGGATCCGACGGCAGACGACTATCCACCGGCGGTGACCGCACCTGAGGATATTACGGTGGAAGCGACGGGTCTGTTCACGGAAGTGGATCTTGGCACGCCTTCCGCTGACGATACCCTGGACGGCGAGCTGACAGCCAGTGCGGATAGGGACAACAATTTTGCACCCGGTGTACACACCGTCACCTGGACAGCCACCGATGCCGCCGGCAACAGCGCAAGCGATACCCAAACGGTAAATGTGATTCCTCTGGTGGAGTTCAGTAAGGATCAAACCGCCGATGAAGGCGCGACGGTCACTGTGCGTGTGCTTCTCAATGGTTCCGCAGTGAGCTACCCGGTGATAGTGCCCTACGTCGTAAGCGGCGATGCCACCCAGCCGGGCGACTTCACCCTGGCTGACGGCAGCGTCGAGATTACATCGGGTACCGAAACTTCGTTCAGTTTCACTACCGTGGATGATGGAGACAATGGAGAGCCGATCAAGCACATTGAAATTACCATGGGCGCACCGACCAACGCGGTGGTTGGCCCTCATGATGTACATGTCATTACAATGATAGAAACCAATATTGCGCCACGGGTTGCCCTTCAGGCGAACCAGTCGAATAAAAGAGTGACCACTGTGGCCGTTGACGCGGGTGAGGTTGTGATTCACGCGCTGGTGAATGATCCCAACCCAAGCGATACGCATGCTTTCGATTGGAGCCTGAGCAATAACTCGTTAATCGATCAAGACGGTGTCGACGATAGCTTTACCATCGATCCAAGCACGCTCCTACCCGGTTTATATACATTACATGTTGCCGTCTCCGACAGCGGGCTACCGCCCAAGCGCGGGGAGGCAAAATTGCTATTGAATGTTGTTGCTACCGCGCCTGTGTTGTCTTCGACGACAGACAGCGATAATGATGGCATCATGGATGCTGATGAAGGATCTGGCGATAGCGATGGAGACGGTGTGGCGGATTTTGCAGATGCGATCGCTACACCCAATGTACTACAGGAAATCGCCGGTATGTCGGATGGCTACTTGATAGAATCCGAACCGGGCGTGCGTATCCAATTGGGTGCCGTAGCGTTCGCCGGTGGGAAAAACGCCGCTGAAGTAAACCACAGCGATATCGGCAGTCAAACCGGTATTAGCAAGGACGATGTGACCAATATCGGCGGCATATTCGACTTCAAAGTAGAGGATTTGCCGCAGGAAGGCCAGTCAGTCCAGGTTGTCATTCCGCAATTAGAAGCAATACCGGGGGATGCCGTCTATCGGAAGTTGATCGCAAACGGTTGGCAAGACTTTGTGGAAGATGAAAAAAATCGCTTGGCATCGGCACCGGGTAGGCCCGGGTATTGTCCACCGCCTGGATCGGACCAATACCAGCCGGGCCTAGTGGAAAATTATTGGTGCGTGCAGCTAACCATAGAGGATGGCGGTCCAAACGACGGCGATGGCGAGACCAACAACGCCATAGAAGATCCGGGCGGTGTGGCAAAACGGCTGGAGATTCACGCGACGATCAAAAGCAGCGGCGGCGGCGCGTTCAACCCATTATGGTTGGTAATAGGGCTGCTCTATCTGGGTGGTATGGCCAACAACAGACGGAAGGAAGCCGGTAAATGAGTAATTCAGCAATGAAGCGAATCGTGCTAACCGTGTTTTTCGTTGTTGGCTTGTCGGGACTAAATAATGCGCACGCTGAGCGCAGCTGCCATGCCGGTGGTTCGTTAGGGTACGTATTTGGCGAAGACGCTTCCGCCGAGCTCAATGAGTTAATGGCCTCTCATGGATGGAGCGCCCGCGCGGAGGGGAACGACGCCGACAGGCAAGGTTATAAGTTGATGGTCGGTTGCCGGTTCCAGCCTGTTGGCGTAGAACTGAGCTTTATCGACCTGGGGGACACCAGTCTTTCAATATCGGGAACCGTCTCCGACCTTGATCAGCTGGAGGCGGATTTTCGAAGCCTTGAACCCGCTAGTGCCCGAGGCATTACAGCCGTCATATTTGGTAACTATTCCCTGCCCTATAATTTGGATATTGTCGGTCGATTTGGATTGTTCAGATGGAACGCCAAACAGACATTAGAGCTCAATGGCGCCAGTTTAGAGAACACGGCCCAAGGGACTGGTCCGACATTTGGCATCTCCTTGGAAACCCATAAAAACAAAGCATATGGATTACGGTTAGATTGGGATCGATATGCAGTTGATTATAATTGGCTGGACACCTTGATGTTGGGAGTGGTTTATCGCTTTCGATAAACCCATAAAACCAACAATATTCTCTTATGGATTTTGCTACAAATACCCCGGTGATGTTGATCATTACAACAGGGGCTTACGGGCGACTGCAAAAATTCTAACCGCAGCTTGTTAATGAATGTTATCGCTGCGCAACTCGCCAAAACTATAAACGGGCATTGAGAAAAGATCAGAGATATTTCACCAGTGAATTAATCTTATCAAAATCTAAATTCCTGCTATTTGACATAAACGATTCGTGCGCTAAAACGAAGTTGTCTATAAACGATTTCGAACCAATAATTCCGTGTTTAAATACAAATTCGCGAAGACTCGTCAACTCAGGTATTGTTTAAAAAACGCGATGCTGCGCTCCCATGCCAGATCAGCCGCCGCCTCGTTGTAACGCGGCGTGGAGTTATTGTGAAAACCGTGATTGGTGCCCTCGTATTGGTACATCTTATAGGAAACGTGATTCGCTTTGAGCGCGGCCTCATAGTCCGGCCACATGCTGTTGATTCGCTGATCGTTTTCGGCGAAATGCAGCAACAGCGGTGCTTTGATTTTGGGTACCTCGGCGGTTGCGGGCGCGGCTCCGTAAAAGGGCACACCGGCGTTTAAGTCCTTACCCAAGGTCACGGCCAGGTTGTTGACCATGCCGCCACCCCAGCAGAAACCGGTAGCGCCCAGTTTGCCGTTGGACAACGGGTGCGACTTAAGATAACGGGCGCTGTTGACCATGTCCTGGCGCAACTTCGCCT
>JASFLF010000692.1:0-3005 GCA_050118235.1 Gammaproteobacteria bacterium
CAAAATCACCCTAAATATGGGTGTCGGCGAAGCGGTGGGAGACAAGAAAGTCATTCAAAACGCCGTGGAAGATATGACCAAAATTTCGGGCCAAAAGCCCATCGTCACCAATGCTCGCAAATCTGTGGCGGGATTTAAGATTCGTGAAGAATGGCCAATCGGCTGCAAAGTCACTTTGCGCAGAAAGCATATGTACGAATTTCTGGATCGTTTGATTTCCATTGCAATTCCTCGGATTCGGGATTTTCGTGGGTTGAACCCCAAATCGTTCGATGGCCGCGGAAACTACAGCATGGGGGTTCAGGAGCAAATCATTTTCCCTGAGATTGACTACGACAAAATCGATGCCATTCGCGGTATGGACATTACCTTTACCACGACGGCGAAAACCGATGCTGAAGCAAAAGCCTTATTGACAGCTTTTAATTTCCCCTTAAAAAGCTAACAGAGAAATTCAAGAACCGACATAGAGAACAGGCATGGCAAAACTTTCCATTAAAAACAGAGAACTGAAAAAAGAGCGCATGGTACAAAAGTACGCCGGCAAGCGCGCCGAGCTGAAGAAAAAATTGAAAGATCCAAATCTTGGTGCGGAAGAAAAAGAGGAATTGTGGAAAAAATTCCATGCCTTGCCCAGAAACGCCAGTCCTTGTCGGTTACGTAATCGATGCCGCGTTACAGGGCGTCCTCATGGGTTTTATCGTAAGTTCGGCTTAAGCCGCAATAAATTGCGTGAAGCCGCGATGCGCGGTGATGTTCCTGGTCTGACTAAAGCCAGTTGGTAAAGAGCCAGTTGGTAAAGCAAGCAAGATATATTAGATATTTTTTAAAAGCATAACGGAATTTATAAGGCGGAGTAATAATCAATGAGCATGTCCGATCCCATTGCTGATATGTTAACCCGGGTACGCAACGCGTTGTCCGTTGGTAAGATCAATGTCAGCATGCCCTCGTCAAAACAGAAAGTCGCCATTGCGACTGTTTTGAAAGAAGAGGGATATATCAAAGACTATAAAGAGTCAACGGACGGTAATAAACCGGTTCTGGAAATCGAGTTGAAATACTACGAAGGCAAACCGGTTATCGAATTGCTGCAGCGTGTAAGCCGACCGGGACTACGAGTGTATAAGGATAAAAGTGAACTGCCTCAGGTTATGGGCGGTTTAGGTGTGGCAATAGTGTCAACCTCATCAGGCTTGATGACTGACCGCGGTGCGCGTCAGGCAGGTCAAGGTGGTGAAATCGTGTGTTACGTAGCATAGGGGATTGACGAGATGTCACGAGTTGCTAACAACCCAATTACCATTCCATCCGGCGTTGAAGTCAATATTGCGGGTCAGAATGTCACCGTCAAAGGCGGCAAAGGCAGCCTTTCTCACGAAATTCACCCGGCGGTGGAAATCTCCCGCGAAGACAATGTTTTGAAATTCAGCCCCACATCGATGGACAATTCCGACGCGCTGGCCGGGACCACAAGAGCTTTGTTAAACAATATGGTAACTGGCGTCAGCGAAGGATTTGAGAAAAAACTGCAGTTAGTGGGTGTCGGTTACCGCGCCCAGGCTCAAGGTAACGTGCTCAATTTGACCTTGGGATTTTCTCATCCCGTGGCGTTTAAGGTGCCGGAAGGCATTACCGTAGAAACCCCAAGTCAAACCGAAGTGGTGGTTAAGGGTACTGATAAACAAGTGGTTGGACAAGTGGCGGCAAACATTCGCGCTTACCGGCCACCTGAACCCTATAAAGGTAAAGGCATTAAATACGCTGACGAACAAATTGTTCGTAAAGAAGCCAAGAAAAAATAGTAGGTAGAGAAATGGACAAGAAATCACAACGCTTACGCCGGGCCCGTCGCGGGCGCGCCAAAATCAAAGAATTGCGCGCATACCGGTTATGTGTGTTTAAGACACCCATGCACACTTATGCGCAAGTAATCGACCCTAGCGGTTCCAAAGTCGTGGCGAGTGCTTCTACCGTCGAGGCGGATATTAAAAAAGAGTTGAAACACACGGGAAATATCGCCGCGGCCAGCAAAATCGGCCAAGTTATTGCGGAGCGGGCCAAAGCCTCCGGAGTGGAAAAAGTATCGTTTGATCGGTCCGGTTTTAAGTATCACGGCCGCGTTAAGGCTCTTGCCGATGCAGCGCGGGAAAACGGTTTACAATTTTAAGGTTTATATCCATGGCGAAATTCGAAGCAGCACAGCAAGACGACTTAATTGAAAAGTTGGTAACCATCAATCGCGTTGCCAAAGTGGTTAAAGGTGGCCGTATTTTCGGGTTTGCCGCTTTGACGGTGGTCGGAGACGGAAACGGGCGAATTGGTTTCGGCCGCGGTAAGGCCCGCGAAGTGCCGGTAGCTGTGCAAAAAGCGATGGAAGATGCCAGGAAAAACATGAAGCGGGTGGCATTAAAAGAAGGCACGTTGCAATATCCCTTAGTGGGCATACACGGTGCTGCTAAAGTGGTGATGCTGCCAGCCTCTGAAGGTACCGGTATTATCGCCGGTGGCGCGATGCGAGCGGTATTTGAAGCCGTAGGCGTAAGAGATGTATTGGCCAAATGTATTGGTACAAACAATCCCATTAACGTCGTTCGCGCAACGTTCAAAGCTTTGACAACAATGGCAACCCCGGAAGCCATTGCCGCAAAGCGTGGTAAAACCATAGAAGAAATTACAGGTTAGACATGAGTCAGATCAAACTCACATTGATAAAAAGTGTTCACGGTAGAATAGCGGCCCACAAAGCTTGTGTTGCTGGTTTGGGAATCCGTCGCATGCATCAGACCGTGACTGTGCAAGATACTCCCGAGAATCGGGGCATGATAAATAAAGTATCTTACTTGTTAAAGATTGAGGAAGCCTAACAATGTCAGAGAATACAATGAGATTGAATACGTTGTCTCCGGCAGAGGGGGCAAAAACCGGCAAAAAACGGCCCGGTCGCGGCATCGGTTCGGGATTGGGTAAAACAGGGGGTCGAGGCCACAAAGGGCAGAAGTCGC
>JASFLF010000693.1:0-3004 GCA_050118235.1 Gammaproteobacteria bacterium
GACGAAATGGAAATCAAGTCCAGGCGCTCTATTGAAATCGTAAACCGAGGTCTGGGCAAGCGCAAGGCTGCGGAGCGTCGCTTTCGTTTCTATGGCAAATTTGCCATTTTTCTGGGCTTGCTGTTTTTGGCTGTACTATTTACCAGTATTGTCAGTAAAGGGTATAGCGCGTTTTTACAAACTTTCGTCAAGTTGAATGTTTATATTGATCCCCAGGAAATCGATCCGCAAGGCGATCGGAATCCAGAGACGCTGTCCGGAGCTAACTATGGCGGTTTGGTAAAATCCACTTTGAGAAAGATGTTCCCTGATGCAAAATCCCGGCGCGACAAAAAAGCTCTATACGGCCTTGTCAGTAACGGCGCTGATTTTGAAATCAGAAGGCGGGTGATGGAGAATCCAGCGCTTATCGGCCAGACTCTCTCGTTATGGGTACATGCCGATGACGATGTGGATATGCTGATGAAAGGTAGAGTGAAGCGGGATGCGCCTGAATCCGACCGCCGCTTAAAAGACAATCAATTGGCGTGGATTGATCAACTGGTTGAACAAGACCGGCTTGAAAAACGCTTTAACACGACCTTCTTTACCGCCGGCGATTCACGCGATCCCGAATTGGCCGGTATCTGGGGAGCGGTAGTCGGCTCTTTCTTAACATTGATTGTTACACTATCGTTGGCGTTTCCCATTGGCGTGGCCGCTGCGGTGTATTTGGAAGAGTTCGCTCCCAAGAACCGCTTTACCGACATTATCGAAGTGAATATCAACAATCTTGCGGCTGTGCCATCCATTGTGTTTGGCTTGTTGGGTTTGGCTGTGTTTATCAATTTCTTCGGTTTGCCGCGATCGGCCCCTCTGATCGGTGGGTTGGTGTTAACCCTGATGACCTTGCCGACGATTATCATCGCCAGCCGCGCTGCATTGAAATCGGTGCCCCCATCCATACGGGAAGCGGCGTTGGGTGTCGGCGCTTCGCCCCAGCAAGCCATGATGTACCATGTGTTGCCGCTGGCCATGCCGGGCATTCTTACCGGCACTATCATTGGCATGGCCCAAGCTTTGGGGGAAACCGCGCCATTGTTAATGATCGGCATGGTGGCGTTCATTGTGGACATTCCCGGTAGCGTTTTTGATCCTTCCACCGTTTTGCCGGTGCAAATATTTCTATGGGCTGACAGTCCGGAACGGGCTTTTGTTGAGCGTACCTCCGCGGCCATTATGGTGTTGTTAACCTTTTTGATCGCCATGAATGCACTAGCGGTGATATTGCGCAAGCGGTTTGAGCGCCGTTGGTAAAATGGGTAAAGGTATAACGGTATAGATGAAAACCGCATGCGGTAATTTATGAAAGGAACCTATTATGGATACAATCGAATTGAGTGGTGATGTAATGACAGAAGCAGATGATTCTCATATAACTGACAATACAAAGTCGGTCGGTACTGCTACCGTAAGCCGCGATGTTCGCGAAACCGTTGGTGAGGTTACCGTGAATACGCCGCGCATGCGCTGCAAAAAGATCAATGTCTTTTATGGCGAGAAACAGGCCATAAAAGACGTTAGCCTGGATATCGGTCGTAACGAAGTGGTTGCCATGATTGGCCCGTCGGGCTGTGGTAAAAGTACTTTCCTGCGTTGTTTGAACCGCATGAACGATACCATAGACAGTTGCCGGGTGAGCGGCGAGATATTGATGGACGGTGAAGACATCAACAGCAATGGAATCGATGTGGTGCCCTTGCGGGCTCAAGTAGGCATAGTGTTTCAAAAGCCCAACCCGTTCCCCAAGTCGATTTATGAGAATATAGCCTTTGGTCCCCGCATTCACGGCTTGGCCAAAGACAAGGCCGAACTGGATGAAATCGTAGAGACCAGTCTGAAACGCGCCGGCTTGTGGGAAGAAGTCAAAGACCGCCTGGATCAACCCGGCACCGGCTTATCCGGCGGGCAACAACAACGCTTGTGTATCGCGCGCACGATTGCGGTCAATCCGGAAGTAATTCTCATGGACGAACCCTGTTCGGCACTAGACCCTATTGCCACGGCGAAAATCGAAGAACTCATTGATGAGTTGCGCCAGGATTACAGCATCGCTATCGTGACGCACTCCATGCAACAAGCCGCCCGCGTATCGCAGCGCACGGCGTATTTTCATCTGGGTGATCTGATTGAAGTGGGCGAGACCAAGCAAATATTCACCAACCCCAGGCATCAGTTAACGGAAGATTACATTACCGGTCGTTTCGGTTAAGCTGACTTTAATTTTTTTCTATGACAGGCGTGTAATTCGCGGGAGTGTTTATGGTGCAACCTATGGAAGGCCATACTGTTCAACGTTTTGACGGTGAATTGAGTAACCTCCATTTGATGATTCTGGAAATGGGAGGCTTGGTTTTGGATCAAGTCAATGCGGCGTTGCGCGCCTTGCGGGAAAAAGATATCCCCGCCGCGCATTTGGTCATCCGCCGCGAACCACAAATCGACGCCATGGAAGTTGATCTGGACAATGAAGTGGTCACCGTCATTGCGCGCCGTTGTCCGGTGGCGCGCGACCTGCGCATTACCACGGCCATTTCCAAGGCCGTGACCGACTTGGAAAGAGTGGCCGATGAGGCGGCGCGTATAGCGCATTTGACTATTAGTATCTACGACAGTGAAAGCAGCGACCCCAGCTCTCATCTGCTGCGAGACACGATAAACATGGGCAAATTAGCACTAGGCATGCTGACCGATGCGTTGGATATTTTCGATACCCTGGATGCCGTAAAAGCCGGTAGTATGATTAAGAACCATGGTGAGTTGGATGCCGAGTTTCAATCCAGCTTACGTCGATTGACCACGTTTTTACTGGAAGATGCGCGCAATATTGGGCACACAGTCAATATTGTCCTGATTTTAAAGGCCTTGGAGCGAATTGGTGATCACGCGCGCAATATCGCCGAATACGTCATATATTTAATCAAGGGTGAGGATGTGCGTCACCAGCAACTGGAAAATGGCGACC
>JASFLF010000694.1:0-3004 GCA_050118235.1 Gammaproteobacteria bacterium
CTTCCACCAGACCAGACCAGAACAAGTGGTTGGCACCTATTTCATCAAGTTTCTCAAGATTTTCGCTTATATTGGTGAGCAATTCGTATCTTTGCTGCTCATCCGCAAATTCAGCCAGTTGATCATCGACAGAATGCAGATCTGAACCAAGATGTTTTATTTCATCCTGATAATGATGGATTTGCGCTTGACAGTGGTCAATCTGCAAATGAATATCTTCTTGTTCTTTAGCTACTGCGCTCACGATATCAACATCTTCATTTCAAAGGATTACACCAATATTTACTAACTCTGCGACGCTTTTTGAATCACGGCCAAGTTAATTGTTCCATATCCAGCGACAGTGCAACTAGTCATCACTTTTTGCAGCACTTTAAAAGGAATAGTCTTATGGGAAAGGATGGTGACTTTGTCGCTTTCGGCCACGGTTTTAGTGCTAACACCAATAACGTTGCCTTTAATCTCTTTCAATTTTTCGCTAATTGCCGGAATGTTTTCTTGTTTGGCGGCAATTACGTCGCTAATGGTTATCACAGCTTCGCCTTGCACCAGAACTGCCTCGTCAGATACCATAACGACTGCTGTTTCCGCAGGTTTGGTTTCTACGACCGAATCCGGTAAAGTTATTTTCTTTGGCGCCTCCAACACTTCGCTGGCAGCGGAGTTCACCAACAAGAAAAACACTAGAATCGTAAATACGTCCATTAAGGAAGTCAGATTCATGGCCGGCAAGCGCTTTTTATGGTTCCTTGCCATGCGTTTCATACGCCGGGTATTTTTCATGGGGCAAATCCTATTGACATATCAGGGAACAACTCAGCTTGAACTATATCGGTTGCTCCCAGTGGACGCATTTCTCTACTACGTACCGCATCCATAACTTTGATCATGTAATCATATTCAATATCTGGTTCCAGCAGGATGGTAGCGTCAGTTTTATCGGGATAGTTCTCTTTGATCTTATAAAGTAATTCAGAAAGCCGCTTAAGATCGTACGCTCCGTTTACTTTGGGAATGTTGGCGACAACACCTTTGCCATTACCTATTTCCAGGAATTTTTCCCTGATAATCACTTCGACAGTTACAACCGGCTTGTCAGTGGCACCACCGGATCCTTCCGGTAAATGCAACTCCATAATGGTAATGCGTGAAAACACTGCAGTTATCAGGAGGAACGGCACCAATACAACCATTAAGTTAAGGAACGTGGTTATATCCAACTCTGGCGGTTCTTTGGTTTTCGCGCGGTAATGGTGTTTTCTTGCCATAATAGTCCCGACTTATTCCTTGTGTTAGGCTTTATCCGTTGAGTCGTCTGTGCCGTCATCTGTAGCGCTATCTTTGGCACTTTCTGTAGTGATTTCTGTAGCACTGTCTTTGGCGTTGCCTGCTTTTGCCGGAGTGGCAATTGGTGCAGCGCCTTGACGCTTGGCCATCTTGGTAATAATGCTCAAAGTTTTTACCGATGCCATTTCCAGACTGTCGACGATCTCCCCAGTCTTGGATGTAAGGATTACGTATGTGATGAGTAGTGGTATACCTGCCATAAGACCGAAAGCCGTCGTATTCATGGCCACGGAGATACTTGCCGACAGCAAGTCGGCTTTTTCCGCCGGGTTGGCGTTGGCCACTGCGGTGAAGGCCTCGATCAAACCCATGATGGTGCCCAACAGTCCCAGCAGTGTTGAGATATTGGAAAACAGTGCTACGTAAGGCGTGCGCTTTTCCAATTGTGGAATAATTTCCATCATGGTCTCTTCCATGGCGATTTCGATGTCGTCCCGGCGGCGCACGGCACCTTGCAGTTCCAGGCCGGCGTTTAGTAAATGACTGATGGTCGAGTTGTTCTTCTCGGTCATTTCCCGCGCAGTATCGAAATCTCCTTGCACCAATACCGGATGCAGCTTGTCCCACATACTGCGGTTCGCATTGCGTACCATGGTGAGCTTGATATAGCGCTCTATGGCTATTGCGATTCCGAATGCAAAAACAAACAAAATAGGGTACATAAAAGCCCCACCTGTTTGAAAAAAAGCTATAATACCGTTCATTGTCTACTCCTTATCGATCAGAACTCTTTTTACAACTCAATCAGCACTTATCCGTTCACCTGATTTCCACGAGACTTTATCCAGGCTACGATTCCTCTCATTCCACTGCCGTGATGGAATAAAAATCCAATTCCCGCGCAAACACATCTTTATCAACGGGTTTCAATTTCTCATTCAACAAACTCGATGCCAGCCCCGTTTCAACACCCAGTTCAGAGCTTTTCCAGGGCACGATAAACAGCGACTTTGGCGCTTCCTTGTTGCCAACGATGGATATACCTGACAACTCCTTGGCCTCGTCTTTGGCTTTCGCTTTAGAAGAATCATTCGATTTGTCTTTTGCCATGACCGATGCAGACGCTGCCACGAGTGCAACAAGAACCAGAAGCAGTAAAATTTTGTGCATCGATTTCATCATCACTTAACGTCACATTCGGCTTTTAACATCGGCAACCCAAATCTTCACTTTTTCATCGTCGGGCATGCCTTCCAAATACGCTTCGTATTGTTCAATAGCGCAACTTAAATCCTGAATATATATGTCGCATAACACACCAAAGTTTTTACGCACCGGCAGATAGTCCGGATACATCGTCAATAACGACTCATAAATCTGACGCGCTTCGGGATAACGCCCGGTTTTGCGATATACCAATCCCAGTTCGTTGTTGGCCACCGGATGGTAAGGGTTCAGTTCCAAAGCCTTTTTCAGACTTTCTTCGGCTTTCTCCATTTCACCAGTGCGGGCATAGGCTATCCCAAGGTTTATATGTGGTCCGGTAAACTTACTGGCTTTACCGGTAACAGCTCTCAGTAAGCGAATGGCTTCAGGATATTTTTCCTCTTTCAGCAACATGACAGCTTGTTGAAATTCTTCCCTGACTTCCGGGTCCACAGGATTACTTTCGGTAAATTCTATGACTCCTTTAGGCAAACAGTTTTGCTGGGGAGGT
>JASFLF010000695.1:0-3003 GCA_050118235.1 Gammaproteobacteria bacterium
AGTTATCAAAGTGACAGGAAATCATTGGTATTATCGGACAGCGAGTTGCGCAACCTGGTGAACACCGCCAACCAAACCCTGACGTTCACCTGTGTTCCGCCGGGTTCGGGTACTTGGATGGGAATTGATCGAGACGAAGATGGACGTTACGACCGGGATGAACTGGATGCGGGAACCGATCCTTTGGTTAAATGAGGAAGTCTAAAATCTCGGCTCCAATCTCACGAGTTTAAGACACTACATTAGATCTTATTCACCACGAAGTGCACGAAGAACACGAAGGGAAAAACAAAACCATCCCAGAAAAGGCTCCCTAAATTTATTGTTCGTGATCTTCGTGGTGAAATTCGAATCCTCCCTAAATAAACGTAATAAACATCGCCGAAGTCCACACTTTGGCATCGTCGATTTGCCGTGCCGCTAAATACACCGGGCGAAATCCATGAGGTCCGTTCGCTGCCTGGAGATCGATTGTGCCGGTTAGATCCCTGGGCATGGTTTTATCGCTCAAGCGTTCTACCGCCAGAAACAGTTGCGTGCCCCCCAACTCGTTGCGCAATACACCATCGGCGTTGTCCATTAACTCCTTGCCGGTAACCTCCCAGCGAAAAGCGGGGCAATGTTCGAAGGGATTGCCTTGCAATGGGTCGCCGACTTTGACATAGCCGTCGATGGTGCCTTCAATGCGTATAGTGCAATGTTCCAAGTTGCTGAGATCGATTTCTACGGCGTCGGCGTCACCATAGGTGTCGGAACGAAAGCCGATTTCGGTCGCGTGAGCGCGCCAACAAGTCTCCTCGCCATGTTCAAATCCGTGTCCTTCATAATCGTTGATCACACCATTGATAATGGAGATCGTGCCTTTCCATTCCGCCCAACGGTAGCGGTCTTTAATACGCGCGCCACCCCAGCGTATCCGTATGCGTCGTTCGGAGAAGCCGTTTTCCTGTTGTAAGTTACGTTTCCAAAAGCAACCGCTGTGATCGAATGCGGCTATTTCATCCCAGCCAACGTCTCCTAAAAAGCGATAAGCTATTTGCGCGTTGCCTTTGTGCGTGAATTCATCCCCTTGAATATAGTTGCCGCAGGAGGTTATGCCAACCAACCGTTCGCCCGTGGTCGCCCAGGTGTGGCGGGCGCGTAAGGCCTGTCCAATGGCGTGACGATTGAGTTCGTTGGCGATTATGCCGGTAACTCCGCCTTTGGTGCCGAATACCGCCGTACCGGGAACCCCGCCGCCACAGCGACCACGATGTTCATCGCCGTTGGCGGACGCTCCTAACTTATACCCACGTTTCATGGTTTCTTCATATAACCACGGGAAATGTCCCCAGGCTGATTCAATTTCAACCAAGCGTTCCAGTTCCGGATGATGCCAGTCGAGGTTACAGCGCCGGCCGCCCACATGCGGCATTAGTAAATGGCCTTCCGGGTCGTGGGCGTAGGTAGCCCACAGTTCCTCTAATGGCCATGCGCCGGCTTGAATGGTATCCTGGTTCATGTCTTCGTTCCATTCAAAGGAACGGCAAACATTACCTTCACCATCAAAGGGGAATTCGGGCGCACGGTCATGTAAAAACACTACGTTGTGATCGCCACCGGCACAGGAATTGCCGCACCATTCAGTACCGGGGTAACACACAAACTCATTGTCCACATTTAACTCATTGCACAGTTCAACCGCATGGTTCCAGCGCTCTTTTGTGATTTGAAAATCATTGGCGGTATAACCCAGAACATCCAAACCGGCGACATCGCGGCCATAGGTCAAGTTATAAACCGTGTCGTTAGTCCCCACGGTGTCATCGGAGTGAACGTGTAAATCGCCGAAATAACTGCGGGGGAAAGGTAGGGTGTCATCGTAAGTAATGTGGAAACGGGTGGCGGGCACTTCGGGACGGTGGGGCAGGCTGGCGTGAATTTCCAGTTCGCCGGTGGTTGCTTCAGGTAATTGCTCAATCTTGGCCACCGCCCAACCGTCGTTGTTTAAAACAACAGTGCTTTCATGGATTTTTTCGCCGCGTAAATACCACGCTAACTGCACCTCCTCACTGCAATTCCAACAGGTGTTGCCCCATTCATCTTCGGCGCGTATGCGCAGCGTGGTTTTTTCACCTGGTCTTGCGGCACGGGGACCGGCAAAAGCCAGTCGGGCCGGTGGACCGGCGACTATATCCAGATCGATATCCCCGGGAATCGCGGCAAACCGGGAGGTGCCCAAAGGGTCAATATAGCAACGAAATTTGAAGTCTTTTTCCACAAAGGTTTGTACGCGGGTGCCCGGACCTCCCGCACGGCGATCTCCCAAACGAATAACGATATGGTCTCCCGGCTTGATAAAACCATCCACCACGTCAACGATAACAGCTTTTTGAAAGGGTCTCTCATGGCCTTTTTGATCGAATCTCACTTTTAGCGATTGCACGGTGGCGGGGCTTTGACCGGTGGCCAATTCACCGGCATGGTATTCAGCACTCACATAGTTGGCCGCCTTGGGATCACTGGTTTGAAACAGTCCCCAATCCGAGTAAAATTTGAACGTGGCTTTAATCCAAGCGCCGTCGGCAATGCCCGACGCCCCCACTTCGTAATCCAATACAATTTCATGCCAGGACCCGGCGACCAGTTGTTCCACATTACAGGAGACTTTGCCGAGAAACGGCATGTTTTTCGTTTTGTAATACAAGCCTTGTGGAGCTACGTATTCTCCCAATTTTTGTTGTAGTTGTTCATCGCTTAAGGTTTTCATGGTGTGACTCCTTTGTGACTTTTGTAATGCCCATGTAATGTTGGCTGAGGTATCCTGGCTGCCTATTTCGTATTTGACTCGATCTAAATCAACAAATCAGTACCTACTTATTTACGATCTCTTTCTCAATTTATTAAAAAAACAATTGCTTTTATCACTATTCGTTGTATAGTCAGTAATGTTTCATTTTTGTATCAATATATTGTGATAAACCGGTAAAAGATTAAATATAAAAGTTTAAATAATTAAATAAT
>JASFLF010000696.1:0-3001 GCA_050118235.1 Gammaproteobacteria bacterium
CGCGCCTTCGTTGTTTTCCGCGTTGGCAATGGCGGACTCCAACACTTTTTTCATAACCTGGGCGGCTTTCTTGGTGCTGAACGATAAGGTTTGTAGCGCCTGCTCCACCGATTTTCCGCGGATTTGATCTGCTACTAAACGCCCTTTTTGCGCCGATAATCGCGCATTTTTCAATTTAGCACTGACTTCCATCGTTATTTACCTTTCTTATCAGCCACGTGGCCTTTGTACATACGTGTGGGAGCAAATTCCCCCAACTTATAGCCCACCATGTCTTCGGTAACAAACACCGGTACGTGTTGGCGTCCATTGTGAACCGCTATGGTCAAACCAATCATCTCGGGAAGAATCATGGATCGTCTCGACCAAGTTTTGATTGGCTTGCGTGTATTGGCCTCCACTGCTTCGTGCACTTTTTTTGCTAAGTGCAAATCGACAAATGGGCCTTTATTGACTGATCGTGGCACTGTTATCTACCTCATCCGTTATTTTTTGTTGCGTCGGCGAACGATCATAGAATCGGTTCGCTTGTTATGGCGGGTTTTGTAACCCTTAGTCGGCACACCCCAGGGAGTCACCGGATGTCGCCCACCGGATGTCCGTCCTTCACCACCACCATGGGGGTGGTCTACGGGATTCATCACCACGCCCCGAACGGTAGGACGCACGCCGCGCCAACGAGTGGCACCCGCTTTACCTAGAGAACGTAAACTGTGTTCGCTATTACCCACCTCGCCGATAGTGGCACGGCAATCGCTGTGTACTTTGCGCATTTCACCGGAACGCAAGCGTATCGTGGCATATTCGCCTTCGCGGGCGACTAATTGCGCGGTTGCTCCCGCGGCACGCGCCAATTGGGCGCCTTTACCGGGTTTTAACTCCACGCAATGCACTTGAGTACCCACTGGGATGCGGCGCAAACTTAAACAATTACCCGGTTTGATGGGCGCTTCGGACCCGGACATAATTTCAGAACCGGCAGCTACGCCTTTAGGCGCGATGATGTAACGACGTTCGCCGTCGCTGTATAATACCAACGCAATATGGGCGCTACGGTTCGGGTCGTATTCTAAACGTTCCACACGCCCCGAAATACCGTCTTTGTTACGCTTAAAATCAATGATACGGTAATGCTGCCGATGCCCACCGCCTTGATGACGGACCGTGATCCGGCCCGAATTATTGCGACCACCATTACGGCTCTTTGTCTCCAATAACGGCTGGTAGGGAGAACCTTTGTGCAACTCCTGGTGTTTTGACGAAATAACGAACCGTCTACCGGGAGATGTGGGTTTTGCTTTTACAATTGCCATAATTACTATCCTTTAAAAACTGCGCAGCTTTCTATAGGTGCTATTCGTGCCGGTTCGCCAACTTACTCGCCGCCGATGAAATCGATATCGTGGCCGGATTTCAATCTTACGTAGGCTTTTTTCCAATTTTTGCGTTTGCCCATGCTTGAACCAAAACGTTTAGTTTTGCCTTTCACATTCGCGGTGCGCACCGTATCGACTTCCACATTAAACATGGACTCCACGGCGTGTTTGATTTCCCCTTTGTTTGCATCTTTAATCACTTTGAACACAAACTGGTTACTGGACTCACCTACCAAGGTCGCCTTTTCGGTAACATGGGGCGACAGTAATATGTTGGCCGCTCGATCGAAATTCATGCGAACATCCCCTCAACTCGTTTCACTGCATCCGCAGTCATTAATACCTTATCATTTCCCACCAAGGCGACCGGATTAATCTCACCCGCTTCGCAGACATTCACTTTGTATAAGTTTCGCGCCGCCAATGCCAAGTTGTCATCGAGTTCATTGACCACAATGAGCACATCCTCCAAACCCAGTGATTTGAGTTGAGTGGCTAATTGTTTGGTTTTTGGCGCATCCAGTTTCATTGAATCGATGACCACCAAACGATCTTGGCGCACCAATTCGGAAAGAATCGAACTCATGGCGCTGCGATACATTTTTTTGTTGACTTTCTGCGCGTGATTTTGCGGACGCAAAGGAAACGCCGTACCACCCCCACGCCATATGGGGCTGCGAATAGTACCGGCTCGCGCCCTGCCAGTGCCTTTTTGGCGCCAAGGCTTGGTGCCACCGCCGCTCACGTCGGTACGGTTTTTTGTGGAGCGGGTACCCGCTCGCCCACCGGCTAAATAAGCGGTGACCACTTGATGAATAAGTGCTTCGTTGTATTCACGCCCGAACGCAGCGTCGGCCACTTCAACGGACTTTTTCGAAGCATTACCTGATGCAGTTGTTAACTGTAGATCCATAATCATTTAACCTCAGCTGCGCGCTTTAACCGATGAGCGCACAATAACGTCGCCACCTTTGGCACCCGGCACAGCGCCTTTGATTAATAACAAATTGCGTTCGGCGTCGACCTTAACCACTTCTAAGTTTTGCGCGGTTCGTTTCACATTACCCATATGGCCGGCCATCTTTTTGCCCTTGAACACTCGCCCGGGGGTCTGGTTTTGACCGATAGAACCCGGCGCACGATGGGACAACGAGTTGCCGTGTGTCATATCCTGGGTGCTGAAATGATAACGTTTAACTACACCGGCATAACCTTTACCGATACTGGTACCGGTAACATCCACTTTTTGTCCCGCGCTGAAGATCTCGACATTGATGGCGGAGCCGCTTTGCAAATCTTCGCCTTCACCGTCGTTGAGGCGAAATTCCCATAAGCCTCGCCCAGGCTCCACACCGGCTTTAGCGTATACACCGGCTATAGGCTTATTCACCCGAGAAGGCTTGCGTTCACCGGCGGTAATCTGCACGGCGCGGTAACCATCCGTTTCAACGCTCTTGAGTTGCGTTACTTTGTTGGGCGGCACTTCTATTACAGTTACCGGGACCGAAGCGCCGTCTTCTGTGAATACTCGTGTCATACCGGCCTTGCGGCCAACTACACCAATTGTCATTTTCAGTTCCTATTCTTTTTAAATAAATAGCTTTCTTAAATACTAGTAATTCGTT